>NZ_CAXSQB010000017.1:7793-11661 GCF_964239415.1 Clostridium sp. ATCC BAA-442
CCCCCCCCCCCCCCCCCCCCCCCCCCCCACGGCCGTTTTATGAGCTTATTCCGGGATAAATTCCGTGGTGCAGTCCATGCCGTTCCATACCTCCCCGTCGGAGCGGTAGTACTTCCGCTCTGATGTTCCGTCCTTCCGGGTGTAGCCCAGGACAAACACCTGCCCGGCCTCAATCGGCATGGGATAGTCGTTGCAGGGCAGCACATCGCTGCTCTCGGGACAGTCCTCGAAGTCCTCATAGGCCCCCTCCAGCCGCCAGAAGGCCCGGGACTGGTAGTCCCCGGCCCAGCCGGAGATATCCTCCTCCCCGAAGTAGGACGCCTGGTACTCCTTCCCCGCCACGGTGAGGGTATCCGTCCGCTGGGGCTCCCAGGCAATCCAGGGGATGTCCTCGGTGTGAAGGGAGTCCCCGTACCGCTCTACCAGCTGAGCGGCCATGGAGGGGACGGTTCCCGCGGAGTCCGCCATGGCATCCGGGTCGGTGTGGGCCGCGCCATAGATGCCCATGACGCTCTCCCCATCCAGGGCGTCAAACTCCCGGATGAAGTTCTCTGCCATCCGGTTTTCCCGGTAAATATCGGAGCCACGCTCGGCAAAGGTTTTCCCCTGCTGGATGGCCTCCAGGGTCAGGCGGTAGTCCTCCGTGTCCGCCAGGCCCCGCTCCTCCAGATAGTCTTGGTAACGGGCCCCGGTGCTGTCGTACTGGTGGCCCACGTCGGTGCCGTGGAACACCGTCTTGGGGCACTGCTCCTTGATGGTGCGGTAAAAATCCAGCGTCTCGGCGCCGGATGAGAGCGTGCTCTCCCAATCCTGGTGGAGCTGCTCCAGAATCTCATCGTCCTCCGCGTCCATCCACAGGTTGAGCCACTGGGCCGTGTAGTGCGAGAGCTCCACAAACAGGTGCCGCATCCCCCGGTCGTAGCACTCCTTCCACCGCTCCGCCTCGTACTCCTCGATGGCGGCGATTCCGTGGATCTCCCCGTAGAGGTAGATCTGCCCCGCTGGAATGCCCTCATCCGTCGCCACCGGGGACTCTTGTACCGGCTTCCCAGCGCAGCCCGCCAGCATCAGGAGCGCCAGTACGGCCGCAAATTCTTTAACATACCTCATATTCGGCACCCCCCAAGGCCTTTTTCCCAGTGTAGCAGATCCCACCCTGTCAAAAAAGGGTTCTCAGATTAAAATTTTCTGTAATCCACCCACCCGGCGGGCCCGGCCCAACTTTTACAAAAAAAGAGCTTGACAAACCGGGCCGCCGCCGTTATACTGTAGCAAATCAAATCGGTAAACCGATGACGAAGAGGAGTAGTCCGGTATCAATGCCTCTCAGAGAGCCGCGGGTGGTGGAATCGCGGCAGGCAACGCTCGGATGAATGGACTTTTGAGGGCACAGCGAACAGCCTTTGGGCTCAGTAGCGCGACGGGGACTCCACCCGTTATCCGGGGAGCATGGGCTGATCGGCCCGTGAAAGTGAGTGGGCGTATGCGCTGGTATACGTCAATCCGGGTGGCACCGCAGAGGCTGAAGCTACAGTCCTTTGTCCCAGAGAAACAATCTTGGGGACGAAGGGCTTTTTTGTACCCTTTTCCCCTGCAGCACAGAAAAGGAGTGTATCAACATGAGCAAGATCCCCCACCGCCTGTATCTGACCGAGGACCAGATGCCCCAGAAGTGGTTCAACCTGCGCTCCGCCATGGCCGAGCAGCCCGATCCTCTGCTCCACCCCGGTACCCTCCGGCCCTTGGGTGTGGACGACCTCTCCCCCATCTTCTGCGAGGAGCTTGCCCGCCAGGAGCTGGATGGCGCCACCGCCTATGTGGATATTCCGGAACCCATTCAAAACGTCTATAAGATGTACCGCCCTTCCCCGCTGATTCGGGCTTACGAGCTGGAGAAGGCCCTGGATACCCCGGCCAGGATCTACTACAAGTTTGAGGGGAACAACACCTCCGGTTCCCATAAGCTCAACTCCGCCGTGGCCCAGGCCTATTATGCCAAGATGCAGGGCCTAACCGGCGTCACCACTGAGACCGGGGCCGGCCAGTGGGGCACCGCCCTCAGTGAGGCGTGCAGTTACTTCGGCCTGACCTGCGACGTGTTTATGGTCAAGTGCTCCTACGAGCAGAAGCCCTTCCGAAAGGCGGTGATGAATGTATTCGACGCCTCTATCACCCCCTCTCCCTCCCCCACAACTGAGGTGGGCCGCCAGATCCTGCGTGACCACCCGGACACTACAGGAAGCCTGGGCTGCGCCATCTCCGAGGCGGTGGAGTCCGCCGTCCAGAGCGGCGGCGCCAAGCGCTATGTGCTGGGCAGCGTGCTCAACCAGGTGCTCCTCCACCAGTCTATCATCGGCCTGGAGAGCAAGCTGGCCATGGAGCAGCTGGGGGAATATCCCGACGTGGTGGTGGGCTGCGCCGGCGGCGGCTCCAACCTGGGCGGGCTGATCGCCCCCTTTATGGCCGACAAGCTGCGGGGGATACGGAATCCCCGCATCGTGGCGGTGGAACCAGCCTCCTGCCCCTCCCTCACTCGGGGCAAGTACGCCTACGATTTCTGCGACACCGGCAGGGTCACCCCCCTGGCCCGGATGTATACCCTTGGCTGCGGCTTCATCCCCTCCGCCAACCACGCCGGCGGCCTGCGCTACCACGGCATGAGCCCCATCCTCTCCAAGCTCTACCACGACGGCTATATGGAGGCGGTGGCCTATGAGCAGACCCGCGTTTTTGAAGCGGCGGTGCTCTTTGCCAAGCGGGAAACCATCCTCCCCGCCCCTGAATCCGCCCACGCTATCCGGGGGGCCATCGACGAGGCTCTGCGGTGCAGGGAGAGCCGCGAGGCCAAGACCATCCTTTTCGGCCTCACCGGTACCGGGTACTTTGATATGACCGCCTATGAGAACTATCTCAGCGGAAAGATGAGCGATTCCATCCCCACCGATGCCGACCTGCAGAAGGGTTTCGACAGCCTGCCAAAAATCCCCCAGAACGAGGGTATTTGAGGCTTCACAGCAAAACTTTAGGTTGCACATTGTCCCCCGGCTGGCTATAATAGGAGGGACAATAAACACAAAAGAAGGTTTTGCCATGGAATTCCGCGCAAACGAGGGAAAGAGCGTCACCATAGAGGTGGGCGGAAAGACCTACGCCCGCCACGCCATCCAGACCCATTTCGTCCAGGTGGGCGAGAGCTATATCGACCTGGTGGAGCAGTACGTCAAGCCCCTGTGGCAGCCCGGTGACCTGCTCTCCTCCAGCGAAAAGATCATCGGCCTGTGCCAGAAGCGGGTGGTCTACAAGAAGGACATGAAGGTGGGCCGCCTGGCCCGGTTCCTGTCCCGCTTCGCCTCCCACTCCTCCGCCGGCATCGGCGTGGACAGCCCCTACAAGATGCAGTTCGCCATCAACGAGCGGGGCGCCCTGTTCGTACTCTGGGCCGCGTTCTGCGCCGGCGTGGCCAAGCTGTTCGGCAAACGGGGCGTGTTCTACGAGATGGTGGGCCAGGAGGTGTCCGGCCTGGACGGCTTCTACGACCACGAGTTCCAGGAGTACGGCGAGTTCGGCATCCGCATCCCGGAGAACCCCGGCAAGGTGTGCGACGAGATCGAGGCCGCCACCGGCGTGCAGGCCATGATTGTGGACGCCAACGATCTGAACGTGGAGATTCTGGGCAAGGCGTCCTCCGTCACCCTGGACGACGAGACCCTCAAGGGCCTGATCCGGGACAACCCGGCGGGCCAGTCCCGGGAGCTGACCCCCTTCATCCTCATCCGCGAGGTAAAGGAGGAGCGCGCGCCTGAGGAGGCACAGGCATAAATCCGTTTACAGACAGCACAAGAGGCGGAATTCCCCCCGGCCTGCGGCC
>NZ_CAXSQB010000017.1:11671-21866 GCF_964239415.1 Clostridium sp. ATCC BAA-442
CCCCCCCCCCCCCCCCCCGCCTCTTGATTCGTCCCGGCTCAGCGCCGGGCACAGGCCGGCTCCACCTTCTCCGCCCGCGCCGGACAGCGGGTCCGGCCGCGGCTCACGGCCTTGGCCAGCTCGCACACCACCACGGGGGTAATGGCCAGGGCCAGCACCACGGCCCACTCCAGAGGGCTCATGGGAACGGTGCTGAACACCACCTGAAGGGGCGGCACGCACAGGACGGCCAACTGCATGGTAAGGCCGATGAGAAACGCCTTGTTCATGGCCGGATTGGAGAACACCCCGATGTGAAAGAGGGACGAGCGCTCGCTGCGCACGTCAAAGGCGTGGAAGAGCTGGCACAGGGTGAGGGTGGCGAAGGCCATGGTGTTGGCGGCGGCGTGGGCCTCGCCGGGGTCGGAGAGCACATACTCCCCCAGGAAATAGGCCGCCAGGGTCAGCAGCCCCACCATCACCCCCTGCCAGGCCAGCCGGAAGGCAAAGCCGTGGGCAAAGAGGGAGGCGTGGGCGTCCCGGGGCGGCTGGGACATGACCCCCTCCTCCACCGGCTCCACCCCAAGGGCCAGGGCGGGCAGGGAGTCGGTGACCAGGTTGAGCCACAGAAGCTGCACCGGCACCAGAGGCATCTGGTGGAAGTGGAACACCGTGGCGCAGAAGATGGTGAGGATTTCTCCGATGTTGCAGGAGAGCAGGTAGTGGATGGCCTTCTTGATGTTGGCGTAGATGCCCCGGCCCTGCTCCACGGCGGAGACGATGGTGGCAAAGTTGTCGTCGGTGAGGATCATATCGGCGGCTCCCTTGGCCACGTCGGTTCCAGTAACCCCCATGGCGCAGCCGATGTCCGCCACCTTGAGGGCGGGGGCGTCGTTGACGCCGTCGCCGGTCATGGCCACCACCTTTCCCCGGGCCTGCCACGCCTTGACGATGCGCATCTTGTGCTCGGGGGACACCCGGGCATAGACGGAGAACTTCTCCACCTCCTGCTCCAGCACCTCCTGGGGCAGAAAGTCCAGATCCTCCCCCGTCAGGGCCAGGTCCCCGGGGCGGTAGATGTTTAGCTCCCGGGCGATGGCCACGGCGGTGAGCTTGTGGTCGCCGGTGATCATGACCGGCTTGATGCCCGCGGCGTAGCACTGCTCCACCGCTGTGCGCACCTCCGGCCTGGGCGGGTCGATCATGCCGATGAGGCCCACAAAGGTGAGTCCCTGCTCCAGAGCGGCGCTGTTCAGCTCCCGGGGCAGCATGGCCAGATCCTTGTAGGCCACCCCCAGCACCCGCAGGGCCTTCCCCGCCATGGCCTCGTTCCGGCTCTCCAGCCGCCGGGCGGCGGCGGAATCCAGCCGGCACCGGCGGGCGAGCACGTCGGGGGCCCCTTTGACGCACACCCGCCAGCCGCCGCCGGGCCTCTGGTGGACGGTGGTCATGAGCTTGCGCTCCGAGTCAAAGGGCAGCTCCCCCCGCCGGGGCCACTCCCCCTCCAGTCCATTTTTATCCAGGCCCTCCCGGGCCGCCGCGTCCACCAGTGCGGTCTCGGTGGGATCGCCGGTGGACACCGGCTCCCGCCCCTTCCAGGCCAGGGCGGCATCGGAGCACAGGGCTCCGATGGTGAGGGCCAGGGCCCGCTCGCCGCTCCGGGGCGTCCACACATCCACCACGGTCATGCGGTTCTGGGTGAGCGTGCCTGTCTTGTCCGAGCAGATCACCCCGGCGCACCCCAGGGTCTCCACGGCGGGCAGGCGCTTGACGATGGCCCGCCGCCGGGCCATGCGGGCCACCCCCAGGGCCAGCACAATGGTGACGATGGCGGGCAGCCCCTCGGGGATGGCGGCCACCGCCAGGGAGACGGCGGTGAGAAACATGTCCAGCATGGGCCGCCCCTGGAGCAGCCCCACCCCGAACATCACCGCGCACACGCACAGGCAGACGAAGGACAGGGTCTTGGAGATCTCCGCCATCTTCTTCTGGAGGGGGGTCTGTCCCTCTCCCTCCCCCAGCAGCAGCCCGGCAATGCGGCCCACCTCGGTGTCCATGCCGGTGCCGGTGACCACGCACACCGCCCGCCCCCGGGTGATGACGGTGGACGCGAGCACCATATTGTGCCGCTCCGCCAGGGGGGTGTCCTCCGGCAGGGCGGACAGCAGCCCCTTGGACACGGGGACGGACTCGCCGGTCATGGCGCTCTCATCGGCCTGGAGGGAGGCGGCCTCCAGAATCCGGGCGTCGGCGGGCACCAGGTCCCCCGCCTCCAGATGGATGATGTCGCCGGGCACCAGCCGGTCGGTCTCCAGCCGCTGAAGCGCCCCGTCCCGCACCACCTTGGCCAGGGGGGCCGACATCTTCCGCAGGGCCTCCAGGGCCTTCTCGGCGCTGTCCTCCTGGGAGATGGAGATGCAGGCGTTCACCACCACGATGACCAGGATGATGGCCGCATCCAGCCAGTCCTCGCCGCCGCTGGCCCACAGGGACAGGGCCGCCGCGGCCAGCAGCACCAGGATCATGGGGTCCTTCATTTGCCCCAGGAAGCGCAGCAGCAGCCCCTGCCGCCTCCCCTCCTCCAGCCGGTTGGGCCCCCAGCGGGCCAGCCGCCGCTCCGCCTCCGCCCCGCTCAGCCCCCGGGACTTGTCCGTTTCCAGCTCAGACAGGGTCTGTCTGGTGCTGTATGTATGCCATACGCCCATGTCGCTCGCTCCTCGCTCACTGTAGTTTCCAATTTCTGGCTACAGTATAGCAGAGTGCCTGTCCGATTTCAGGGGAAACGTGGCGCTACCACTCCAAAATCCGCCGGGCCAGCCGGCGGAGAAAGAGCTCATTGCTGGGCCGTTCGGCCGGAAGGCCGCCCATGAGGGCCTGATACTCCCCGCAGGCCCCGGCCTGGAGCTTGCCCACCATGGAGCGGATGTTTTTCTCCACGCAGGCGTAGCTGGTGTTTTGGGCCGCCATGGCGGCGGCATACCCCTCCTTGAGCGGAATGGCCCCCTCCGCGCCCGTGGAGAGCACGGCCGCCGTCCGCGCGGCGGCCTCCACCCCCAGCCCGGACGCGCCCATCCCCCGCAGATAGTCCGCCGCCGCCCGCTCCCGGGGCTCCAGGCAGAGCGAGTGAAACAGGTCGGGCAGGGAGTCGAAGTTGAGGGGCTTTATGAGATAGTAGCTGGCCCCAAGCTGAAAGGCCAGCCGGATGACTGTGGGCTCCGAGGCCTGGGAGGCCACCACCACAGCCGGGCGCGCGCTCCGGCGGCGCAGGGCGCGGAGGAAATCAAGCCCGTCCATCCCGGGCAGAATCAGATCCAGCAGCACGATATCGGGCCTGGTCTGCTCCACCAGCTCCAGCCCCTCCAGGCCGTCCTTTGCCAGCGCGCACAGACAGACCCCCTTCCGTCCGGACAGAAGGGCCTCCGTCAGCATCCGGGTCTCCGGATCATCCTCCACCACCAGGACCCGGATCTCCAGCGCCACGCCTACTCCTCCGGGCCCAGCTCCTGGGCGGCCCGGAACGCCAGATGCAGCATGTGAACGGCCATATCCCGCTGCACCGGAGAGAGCTGGCGCAGGTGGCAGAGCAGGTGCTCCAGCACGGGCTCCTCCTTCTGCGCGCCGTGGGCGAGCTCATCCAGCCCTGTGTGGAACACCTCGCCCAGCTCCACAAAAATCGCCATGGACATACACTTTTTCCCCTGTTCAATATCATTTACATATTGGGAGGAGATGCCCAGGCG
This sequence comes from Clostridium sp. ATCC BAA-442, assembly GCF_964239415.1. Lineage (NCBI taxonomy): Bacteria > Bacillati > Bacillota > Clostridia > Eubacteriales > Clostridiaceae > Clostridium > Clostridium sp. ATCC BAA-442. The sequence continues at coordinate 15,391 of NZ_CAXSQB010000017.1, forward strand.
CTCGGCCAGCTCCTCCTTGCTCATCCGCGCCAGCTTCCGGCTGTGGTACACCCGCTCGCCCACGGCCTTTTGCAGCGCCAGCTTTTTCTCCTTGTCCTCCATTGTGTCTCACCCTTTGTCCCAAACTTTAGATATAGATTGACACAACTTTGGATTTTTACTATAAACAATAGAATCTTTCTTTTAAACTATAGTTTTTTAATCAAAAACCCCGCCGGATCGGCGGGGTTTTTGCCTGTGCTTATTGCGCTCCGCTCCCGGTGGCATCCGGTGCGGGCTCTGTGCTCTGTGCCGGGGTCCCGGTCTCAGGCGCGGGACTGGCGGTCGCCTGAGCGGCCTCCTCGGCGGCCTTCTCCTCCTGCCACTGCTCGGCAAAGGCCACCATATTCTTGTAGAAGGAATTGGGATCCAGCTTCTCATAGGCGGGCTTGACCTCTACCTTCGCCTCCTCCACCCACTGCTCGTTCAGCTTGCTCATGGCGTAATCGGGGTAGATGGCCGCCATGCTGTCCCGGAGCTGCTGGCGCTCCTCGTCGGTAAAGTCCTGGCGCAGAATGATGTGGTAGCCGTAGGCGGTTTCCACGGGCTCGCTGATCTCACCCACGGCCAGGGCCTTGGCGGCACTCTCAAACTGAGGCACCATCTGGCCGGCATAGGCCAGGTAGCCGTCGGGCGCATAGAGCTGGTTGTTCTCGTCCCGGCCGTCGTCGCTGCGTTCGTTCATCACCTTGTCAAACTCCACCAAGGGGTCTGCGGCGGTCCGAATCTGGGCCAGGAGCTGGTCGGCCTCCGCCTTGACGGCGGCCTTCTGCTCGTCGGTGACAGCGCTGCCGTCCTCGTTCTCCGGGAAGGCCAGCAGGATGTGCTTGGCCTTGTAGTAGCCCGCCTCCTCCACCATGGCATCCAGATCGGCGTCCTGGGCGGTCAGCTCCCCCGCCTCCTCCATCTGGGTCTGGAGGCTCCGGGCCAGATAGGGCACCTGGTTCAGCTTGCGGAAAGCCGCCTCGCTGATGCACTGCTGGTCCAGGTACTCCTGAAGGGTCATCCCGTAATAGCTGTCCACCCGCTGGGTCAGCGTCTCCAGCTCAGCGTCCGCCTCGGCCTGCTCCTCCTCGGTTACGGTCAGTCCCGCCGCCGCCGCGTGGTTGGACACCGTGGTGTAGAGCACGCTGGTGTTCCGCGCGTCCTCCTTCAGATACTCCGCCGTGGGGACGCCGTTGAGCTCCTCCTCCCAAGCGTCGTCGTCCGCCAGGTAACCGCTCTGCTTGGCCGAGGCCACGCTCTGGAGCAGCCAGAACAGGTACTCGTCGGCGGTAACCTCTGTGCCATCCACCGTAAAGAGCACCGTGTCCCTGGTCACACCGGCGGTCTGATAGGCCACGTCGGACGGGTCCACCTCCGGCGCGCCGGGCGCGCAGGCTGTCAGTCCGGCCACGAGCAGCGCCCCGGTCATGCCGGCGCACAGAAACTGTTTCACGTTCATGCGTGTTTGTCCTCCTTATTTGGGTTCCAAAAGCCTGTTCCAGTGTACACCATTTCCCCAGCGGATACAACCGGAAGTTTTGCGCGCCGCCCTACGGCTCCGCTTTGGGGGCGTTTTCGGCATAGTCCTCCACCAGCTTGCGGCCGAATTTCAGGGCGTCCTCAGCCCCAGCCCGCCAGCAGCGGGCCGGGGGCCCCGTTCCATTTCATTTCGCTGGGCGGAAGTGAATCCCGCCCAGCTCCGCCGCACACGCGGCGCCGGCTGCCGCCGGGTAGGGGGAGTCCGCCCCCGCGCCCTACCCCTCTGTCTGAGCCGGGGCGGTCTTGGCGTAGTCCTCCACCAGCTTGCGGCCGAATTTCAGGGCGTCCTCCCCCTTTTTTAGCCGCAAGGCCAGATAGGGCCGCTCCCCGGCGGAGAAGAGCAGGCGGGAGCGGTACTTCTCCAGGCCGCACAGGGCGGACACCCGCTGGAGATCGAACTGGTCCAGATAGAAATTCAGGTTGGCGCCCTTCTGGTCGATCTGGGAAATCCCGTTCCGGGCGGCATCGGCGCGGAGAAGAGCCACGGAGATGAGGTTGTTGACCGTGCGGGGCGGGTCGCCGTAGCGGTCGATGAGCTCATCCATCACGTCGTCGGCGTCCGCCTCGGAGCGGATGGCGGCGATGCGGCGGTAGAGGTCCATCCGCTGCTCCGGCGAGGGCACATAGCGGTCTGGGATGGAGGCGGCCACACTGAGATCGGCAGCGCACTCGGTGGGGCGCTCCGGCTTCTCGCCCCGCTCCTCCAGTACCGCCTCCTCCAGCAGCTTGAGGTACATGTCGTAGCCCACGCTGAGCAGGAAGCCGCTCTGCTCCGGCCCCAGCACATTGCCCGCCCCCCGGATCTCCAGGTCGCGCATGGCGATTTTGAAGCCCGAGCCGAACTCGGCAAACTCCCGGATGGCCCCCAGGCGCTTGGAGGCCACCTCGGTGAGCACTTTGCCCCGGCGGTAGGTCAGGTAGGCGTAAGCCCTGCGCGTGGAGCGGCCTACCCGGCCGCGGATCTGGTGGAGCTGGGCCAGGCCCATGTGGTCGGCGTCCTCAATGATCAGGGTGTTGGCGTTGGCGATGTCGATGCCCGTCTCAATGATGGTGGTGCACACCAGCACGTCCACCTCGCCGTCGCTCATGCGGGTCATCACGTCGTTGAGCTCCTCCTGGCTCATCTTGCCGTGGGCCACCGCCACAGCCACGTCCTCCCCCAGCATCTCCTTGATGCGGGCGGCGGTGCGGGTGATGGTCTCCACCCGGTTGTGGAGGTAGTACACCTGGCCGCCCCGCTCCAGCTCCCGGCGCATGGCATCGGAGAGCACCCCCCAGTCGTGCTCCAGCACATAGGTCTGCACCGGCTGGCGGTCCATGGGCGGCTCCTCCAGGGTGGACATGTCCCGGATGCCGGAGAGGGCCATATTCAGCGTCCGGGGGATGGGGGTGGCGGAGAGGGTGAGCACGTCCACCTGCTTGGACAGCTCCTTGAGCTTCTCCTTGTGCTGGACGCCGAAGCGCTGCTCCTCGTCGATGACCAGCAGGCCCAGATCCTTAAATTTCACGTCCTTCTGGAAGAGGCGGTGGGTGCCGATGAGCAGATCAATGCCCCCCTGCTCCAGCCGCCGCAGGGTGTCCTTCATCTGGGTCTGGGTGCGGAAGCGGCTGACCACGTCGATCTCCACCGGGTACTTGGCAAAGCGCTGCTTGGCCGTCAGGTAGTGCTGCCGGGCCAGCACGGTGGTGGGCACCAGGATGGCGGCCTGTTTGCCGTCCAGCACACACTTCATGATGGCCCGGAAGGCCACCTCCGTCTTGCCGTAGCCCACGTCGCCGCACAGCAGCCGGTCCATGGGCCGGGCCTGTTCCATATCCTGCTTGATCTCGGCGATGCAGCGGAGCTGATCGTCGGTTTCGGCGTACTCGAACTCGTCCTCAAACTCCTTCATCCAGGGGGAATCGGGGGAGAAGGCGAAGCCGGGCTGGCGCTGCCGCTCGGCATAGAGCTGAATGAGCCCCTTGGCCAGATCCTTGACGGCCTTCTTGGCCCGGGTCTTGGCCTTCTCCCAGTCGGTGCCCCCCAGCCTGGAGAGCTTGCGGGTCTCCTGGGCGTCCTCCCCGGAGCCGATGTACTTGCTCACCAGGTCGAGCTGGGTGGCGGGGACGTAGAGCACGTCGGCCCCGGCGTAGGCGATCTTGACGTAGTCCTTCTGCACCCCGTCCACCGTCATCTTGGTCATCTCCAGGAAGCGGCCCACGCCGTGGTGCTCGTGTACCACCAGGTCGCCGGGAGACAGGTCGGCGTAGGAGCCCAGCTTCTGCCGGTTGGTCACCGGCTTGCTCCTGCGCTTTTTGCCCAGCAGGGACTGCCCCTCGGTGAGCACGGCGAAGCGCCCCACCGGGTACTCCATGCCGGCAGTGAGCCCCCCCACGGCAATCACCGCCTTGCCGTAGCCGGGCAGCTCGTGGAGCTGGAAATCCACGGCGGTGGTCATCTTCTGCTCCCGCAGGAGGGCCTGGAGGTTGAGGGCACGCTGCTCACTGCTCACCAGCACCACGGTGCGGAATCCGTCGGAGACATAGTGGGCCAGGTCGGAGACGGCGGTCTCCAGGCTGGCGCCGTAAGAGGGGAGCTGCTTGGTCAGCAGGTTGAGCAGGGTGCGGGGCCGCTGGGGGTACCGGGAGGAGGTGAAGGCGTCCAGGTAGCAGACCGGCCAGTCGGCCAACACCTCGGTCAGCTCCTCAAAGGTGCGGGCGAAGTCAGCCAGCTCCCCGGCCAGCTCTCCCCGCTCCATCAGGGCCTTGGCGTCCTCTCCCAACTGCCACAGGTAGCTCTTTCCCCGCTCGGCCACCCGGGGGCTCTCGCTGAGCACCACCACCGCGTCCTCGGGGAAGTAATCCGCCGCCGTGGCCATGACGGGGTAGATCAGGGCGATGTAGCGGTCCATGGCCGGGAAGGCCGTGCTGGCCGCCAGCCGCTCCCGGTCCTCCTCCAGCGTCTGCACCAGTGTCTCGTTCCCCTTGCGGCGCTTTGCCTGGGAAATGAGACGGTCCAGCCCCTCCAGCAGCCCGCCGTACCCGCCAGGGGTAAACTGGGGCAGCACCTCCGCCGCCGGCAGGATCTCCGCCGCGCCGAGGTTCTCGATGCGCCGCTGGGTGTCGGGATCGAAGAGGCCCATGGCATCGATCTCGTCCCCGAAGAACTCCACCCGGACGGGCTTGGGGTGGGCCGGGGAGAAAAAGTCCAGGATGCCCCCCCGCAGGGCGAACTGGCCCACGCCCTCCACCTGCTCGCAGCGGGTGTAGCCCGCGGCGGTCAGGGTGCCGGCCAGCTCCCCCAGGTCGTGCCGCTCTCCCATCCGCAGAACCTGGGCCGCCTGGGTCAGCAGGGTTTTGGGAATGGTGCGCTGGAGAATAGACTCCACCGTACAGACCAGCAGGGGGCACTCCCCCGCCGCCAGCGCCCGCAGGGTGGACAGCCGCCGGTGCTCGTACTGCCGGGACACCACCGCGGCGTTGTGGAAGGTGAACTCCCGGGCAGAGAGTGTGCGCACCTCCTCCCCCGACAGGGCGGCCAGATCCCTGGCCATGCGCTCGGCCTCCCCCTCGTCGGCGCACACCACCACCACGGGGCGGTTCAGCTCCTGGCGGATGCCCGCGGCAAAATGGGCGCGGTGCACCGCCGACAGCCCGGAAAAGGCCGCCGGACAGGCCCCGTTGTCGATGGCCGCCAGCAGAGAGCGGTATTCAGGTATGTCGTTGAGGGCGGAGAGCAGTGGCTTCATAGGACACCTCGGCACAGAAAAGATCGGAAGTTGTGGGCGCGGGCCGTTCGGAGGCCCGGCGTGGGATGGGCGGCGGGGAGTCTCAGAGGCAAATCTTCATCCGCCGCTCCCGGTAGACCGCCCCGTCAAAGGTATACTGGATCTCCCGGACGGCGCGGAAGCCCAGCTTTTGATACATCTCATAGGCCGCCGTATTCTCCAGCTCCACATGGAGGTAGAGCTCCCGCACCCCCATGTGTTCCCTCATAAAGTCCAGAAAGCGGAGCACGGCCTCTTTGCCCAGGCCCCGCCCCTGGTACTGCGCGCCGATCATGAACCGGCTCATGCACCACCCGGGAAGCTCTGGGTCATAATCAAACAGGACAAATCCGACCATGACGCCGTCGGAATAGACGGCCCGGGTATACAGGCCCTCTTCAAACCGGGCCTCGGCCAGGGAGCGGGCGTTATCCGCCACAAAGCCGCGCTGCTCGTCCTTCACCTTTAGGCAGATGCATTCCATATAGTTGCTTTTATCAATTTCCCGAAAGGTGATCATGGCGCACTCCTCAGCCGTTGAAGCGGTTCATGGCCTTGTCCGGCCCCTCCTGAATGAGGCACTCCACCGCGTCGGCGGCCTTACGGATGGTCTCTGTAATGGTCTTGAGATCCTCCCCGGCGAATTTGGAGAGCACCCAGTCGGCCATGTCGTAGTCGGGGTGGGGCTTCTGGCCCACCCCGACCTTGATCCGTGGGAACTGGTCGGTACCCAGGTGCTGGATGATGCTCTTGAGGCCGTTATGACCCCCGGCGGAGCCGCCCTTGCGGATGCGCAGCTTGCCCAGGGGGAGGGACACGTCGTCAGAGATGACCAGCACCCGCTCCGGTGGGATTTTATAGAAGCGGGCGGCCTCCCCCACCGCCTCGCCGGACAGGTTCATATAGGTCACCGGCTTCATGAGCAGCACCTTGACGCCCCCCACCTCCAAGGTGTTGGTAAGGGCGCGGTGCTTCAGCTTCTGCACGGGCACCCGGGCCCGCTCGGCCAGCTCGTCCACGGTGAGAAAGCCGACATTGTGGCGGGTATTCTCATATTTTTCGCCGGGGTTGCCCAGGCCCACCACCAGCCATTCAGCCCCGGCGCCCCGATTTTTGTCAAAAAACAAGGTTTTTCCTCCATGCGGCAATGGGGGCGGAGCAACGCTC
>NZ_CAXSQB010000017.1:21876-63766 GCF_964239415.1 Clostridium sp. ATCC BAA-442
CCCCCCCCCCCCCCCCCCCCCCCCCCCCCCCCCGCCATATTTGTACTATCCTGTCCGTCTTATACAAAGAGTTTCGAGACAGACACTTCCTCGTAGATGCGCTCGATGGCCTCGGCAAACATGTGGGCCACGGAGAGATACTTGATCTTGTCGCAGGCGACGCCATCCTTGGGGGGCACGGTATCCAGGAAGTAGACCTCCTTGAGGACACTCTTCTCAATGCGCTCCACGGCGGGGCCGGAGAGCACGCCGTGGCTGGCGCAGGCGATGACGTCCACCGCGCCGCCCAGCTCCACAAGGGCCTGGGCCGCGCCGCAGAGGGAGCCGGCGGTGTCCACCATATCGTCGAAGAGGATGACCTTCTTGCCCCGGACGTCGCCGATGATGTTCATGACCTCGGAGGAGTTGGCCTTCTGGCGGCGCTTGTCCACGATGGCCAGGCCCATGCCCAGCTTCTGGGCGAAGGCGCGGGCGCGGGCCACGCTGCCCACGTCGGGGGAGACGACGATCACCTCGTCCTCCCTGCCGTTAAAGCGGTCGTGGAGATAGTTGGTGAAAATGGGGTTGCCCAGCAGATTGTCCACGGGGATGTCAAAGAAGCCCTGAATCTGGTTGGCGTGGAGATCCATGGTGAGGACCCGGTCGGCGCCGGCGCGGGTGATCAGGTTGGCCACCAGCTTGGCGGAGATGGGGTCGCGGGGCTTGGTCTTGCGGTCCTGGCGGGCGTAGCCGAAGTAGGGCATCACGGCGGTGATGCGGCCGGCGGAGGCCCGCTTGAGGGCATCGATCATGATGAGCAGCTCCATGAGGTTGTCGTTGACCGGGGAGCTGGTGGACTGGACCACGAACACGTCGGAGCCGCGGACGGTCTCATAGATGGAGACAAAGTTCTCCCCATCAGAGAAGGCGCCCACCTCGGCGTTGCCCAGCTCCGTGCCCACCTCCTTGCAGATGGCCTCGGCCAGGGGGCGGTTGGAAGTGCCGGAAAAGATCTTGATGTCCTTACCGTGTGCGATCATTCTTGTAACATCCTCTCACATTTTTTCTCTATCCTGTATCCCGCGGCTGCGGGAAAGAGCTACTTTCTGCGGTTGCGCCGCTTGGCGGCCCACTGCTTCTTGACGGTCTGGCGGGTGCGGGCGATGGCCAGGGAATCGGCGGGCACCTCGTCGGTGATGGTGCTGCCCGCAGCGGTGTACGCCCCCTCCCCCACCCGCACGGGGGCCACCAGGTTGGTATTGCAGCCGATGAACGCATGGTCGCCGATGACCGTGCGGAACTTGCTGGTGCCGTCATAGTTCACCGTGACGGTGCCGCAGCCGAAATTGACGTGGCCGCCCACGTCGGAGTCGCCCACGTACGTCAGGTGGGAGATCTTGGTACCCTCGCCGATGGTGGAGTTTTTCAGCTCCACAAAGTCGCCCACCTTGACGCCGGGCCCCACGTGGCAGTTGGGGCGGATGTACGCGAAGGGGCCGATCTTCACCCCGTCGCCGATGGTGCTCTCATTGAGCTGGGAGGCGTTAATGGTAACGCCGTCCCCCACGGTGCAGTCCCGCACCATGGCGTTGGGACCCACCTCGCAGTCCCGGCCGATGACGGTCTCCCCCCGCAGGATCGCGCCGGGCAGCAGGACGGTGCCCTCCCCCACCTTCACCCGGGGACCCACATAGCAATGGCTGGGGTCCATAATGCGGACCCCGGCCTCCAGCAGGCGGCGCACACCGTGCTGCCGGGCCACCATCTCAGCCTCCATGCGGCCGTTCCAGCCGGAGCGGATGGGATAGGCGCCCTGGAACCAGACGCCGCGGCTGTTGAAGCGGTCGCCCTTCTCCTTCAGGGCCTCCTCCAGGCCAACGCCCTCAGCCAGAGTCTGGGACAGCAGGCCGCCGTCGATGCGGTACACGCCGGTGTCCTTGCTGTCGAGTACGCCGCCGTTCTCCAGGCCGGCCAGCGTCCGGGCATCCCCCCAGTCCAGCAGCACCGGCTTGGTGATCACGATCACCTTGCCCTCCAGGGCGTTGAGAAAAGCCGACAGCTGCTCCACCGCGTCGCCGCTGCCGCCGGTGACAAACTCGGTGCCGGCGGGGAAGCAGGCCGCCGCCCGGGCCTGGTCGTCGGTGTGGCAGACCACGAAAAACCGCTCCACTCCGGCGGCCCTGAGCGACTCCGCCAGCCACAGGGCCGCGGGATCGAAGAGGAGCTCCTCCAGCATCAGGGACGGGCCGTTGCCCTCCCGTGGCAGGAATACGACCGCTCCAGTCGCGTTCATGTTGAAATCACCTCAAAAACATGGATTTCTTGCAATCAGATTATAGCAAAGCAGGACTGAAAATGCATCGGAAATTTCAAAAAAAGCGGGTAATTTTTCGCTCTTGGGAGGCTTGCACAATTTCCCGCCCTTTTTTCCGTTCCTTTCTTTGCAAAACGGCCCCTCGCCGTCCCCATTTAAAAAACAAAAGCAAGCCTGTCAGAGACAGGCTTGCTCACGCGCCGCTCAAAACCGCCCGGCGCAGGCCCAGGTTCCGCCAGATCTGCATGATTTCAGCCGTGGCGCACAGCTTGTCGGCCAGGCAGACCGCGGCCGCCTCGCGGCTGCGGGGCGCCCGGCGGGACAGGGGCCACATGTGGGCCAAAATGCAGTTTTTCTCCCGGGCGGTCAGGCCGCCGCACAGCGCGGCCGCATTCTCCGCGGCGGCCACCGGATGGGCAAAGCACTGCCGGTAGGAGGGTAGGGTGCTGGGGTCGTAGAGATACAGGTCGTGGAGCAGCCCCGCCCGCGCAGCGGTGCGCGCGTCGGCCCCCCACCGGTCCGCCAGATACCAGGCCACATAGGACACAAAGACACTGTGCTCATAGCAGGACACGCCGGGGTGGTGCCGGATGGACTTCATATGCTGCACCTGAAACGAAAACAGCAGCTCCTCCACACAGGCACGGTACTCCATCCAGGCCCTCTGGTTCATGGGTGTCACCCGCTTTCCCTTGATAAGGTGGTTCTATTATACGCCTATCCCGCCCTGTTGTCACTGGAAATTTGGCGGATTCTGCCCCGGGACTGCGGGCTGTTTTAAAAAACGTCAGAAATAATTAAAAACTTTCCCTCCGGCGGCGTGTATACTAAGTGTACTATTTCATGTAATACAGTTTCCGGAAGGGAGACGACGGTATGATCCAACTCAATTACCGGGATGCGCGGCCCATCTACGAGCAGGTCAGGGACGGCCTGCGCCATCTGGTGGTGACCGGGGCGCTCCAGGCGGGGGACAAACTGCCCTCCGTGCGGGCGCTGGCCTCCTCGCTGGCCATCAACCCCAACACCATCCAGCGGGCCTATGAGTCCCTGGAGCAGGAGGGCTATCTCTACACGGTGGCGGGCAAGGGCTCCTTCGCCGCCCCCCAGGCCGACGTGAATGCAGCCAGAAGGGACCGCCTGCTCCGGGAATTTGACGCCTCGGCGGCGGAGCTTCTGTTCCTGGGCATGACCGCGGGGGAGCTGGCCGGGCGGCTGGAGGCGGCGGCCCGGCAGACTGTGAGAGAGGAGCGCAGCTATGATTGAAGCAAAAAATGTGGTTAAGAGCTTTGACGGGTTTCGGGCCCTGGACGGACTGACCATGACGGTGCCCCACGGGTCCATCTACGGGCTTGTGGGCCCCAACGGCGCAGGCAAGTCCACCCTGCTGCGCCACGTCACCGGCGTCTACCGGCAGGACAGCGGCTCAGTGCTCATCGAGGGCAACCCGGTGTACGAAAACCCGGCGGCCAAGTCCCGCATCGCCTCCATCCCCGACGAGCTTTACTATTTCCTCTCCGCCTCCACCCGGGACATGATGCGCTTTTACCGGGGCTTCTATCCCCGGTTCGACGTCAAGCGCTACGAGGCGCTGAAGGACGTGTTTACCACCATTCCGGAAAAACAGCCCATCCGGCGGCTCTCCAAGGGCATGCAGAAGCAGTCCGCCTTCTGGCTGGCCCTGTGCTGCCGGCCGGACATCCTGGTGCTGGACGAGCCGGTGGACGGCCTGGACCCGGTGATGCGGCGGCAGGTGTGGTCCCTGCTGATGGGAGACGTGGCCGACCACGGCACCACAGTGCTGGTATCCTCCCACAACCTGCGGGAGCTGGAGGACGTGTGCGACCATGTGGGCATTCTCTCCAGGGGGAAGGTGCTCATTGAGCGGAGCCTGAGCGCCCTGCAGGAGAACGTGGTCAAGATGCAGGTGGTGTTCCAGGAGAAGGAATTGCCCCAGCTTCCCGGGGACCTCCAGGTGCTCCACGTCTCCCAGGTGGGGCGCATCCACACCCTCATCATCCGGGGCAACGCCACCGAGATCACCAACCGTCTGGCCGCCTTCGCCCCCATTCTGATGGAGGCGCTGCCCCTGACCCTGGAGGAGATCTTTATCTATGAGCTGGGAGGTGAGGACTATGCGGTCCGCGACATCGTACTTTAATTTTACCCTGCTGCGCAAGAATTTCGCCCGCTTCTGGCCCATCTGGTCGCTGTACGGCCTGTTCTGGCTGGCGGTGCTGCCCCTCAATATTCTGTCCAACCGGATACATTGGGACGGGGGAATGGCCCGCAGCCTGCCCCTGAACTACCTGGACGGCGGCCCGAGCGCCGCCGTTACGCTGACCGCTCTGTTCGGCCTGCTGTGCGCCATGGCGGTGTTCTCCTACCTCTATGCCAGCCGCTCGGTGGGCATGCTTCACGCCCTGCCCCTGCGGCGGGAGGGCCTGTTCCTCACCAACTACCTGTCGGGGCTTCTGTTCCTGCTGCTGCCCAATCTGGCGGTGTTCCTGCTGGCCCTGGCGGCGGAGGTCTTTGCCGGCACAGTGGTGTTCAGCAGCCTGTTCACCTGGCTGGTGGTGGTGAGCCTGTTCGGGCTCTTCTTCTACTCCTTTGCCGTGTTCTGCGCCATGTTCACCGGCCACGTGCTGGCCCTGCCCGCCTTCTATGTGGTTCTCAATGGCCTGGCCGCCGGGCTGTGCTGGGTCTTCAGCCGTATGGCCGAGGAATTTCTCTTCGGCTTCACCAGCGCTGCCTGGCTGGAGAAGCTGGGCGTCTGGCTCACCCCGGTGCTGCTGCTCTCCGAGGCCTGTCACGTCCAGTATGATACCATAACGGACGCCGCCGGAAACAGCATGCTGGGCGATCCCTACTTTGCCGGTCTGGGCTATGCCTCCCTGTACGCCCTCATCGGGCTGGTGCTGGCAGGGCTGGCCCTGGCGGCCTACCGCCGCCGGCATTTGGAGAGCGCCGGCGACGTGGTCAGCGTCCGCTGGGTGCGCCCGGTGTTCAAATACGGTGTGGCCTTCTGCACCGCTGTGACACTGAGCACTGTCTTTTACTACGTTTTGGACCCTCTGCTGCCCCGCGGGCCGTGGACGCTCCTGGTTCTCATGGTGGTGTGGGGCGCGGCGGGCTGCTTTGTGGCCGAGATGCTGCTGTGCAAGAGCTTCTGGGTATTCCGGGGCGCGTGGAAGGGCTGCGTGGTCTTTCTGTGCTGCCTGACGGCCGCCATGTGCGCGATGGAGTTCGATATAACCGGCTTTGAGGGCCGGGTGCCCGACGCCGCTGAGGTACAGAGCGCCCACCTGTCCGGCATGGAGTCCGCCCCCTATGACGACCTGGGCTACGCCACCCTCACCCTGGACACCCCGGAGGAGCTGGAAGCCCTTACCGGCCTGCACCAGTCCATTGTAGCGCACAAGGAGGAGCTGGAGGAAGCGGACTGGGAGAGCACCTGGTCAGAGGACGGCAGCGGCCTGAGCATCCAGTCCGACGGCTGGACCTATGTGGACATTTCCTATACCCTCATGGACGGCTCCTATCTGACCCGGAAATACCGGGTTCCCCTCAGCCAGTCCGAGCTGGACACGCCGGGCACCCCCGCCGCCCGGCTGGACGCCCTGCTCAACGCCCCCGGCCTGGCTGGTGAATCTTACTTCCACGCGCAGCAGGAGGGAGACCGGCTGGTGGACGCCTGGCTCACCAACCCCGATACGGACAGTGCGATTGTCCCCGCCTCCGCCCTGACCGGACTGGAGGAGGCTGTCCGCGCCGATCTGGCCGAGGGTACCCTGGGCCGCCGCTATCTGCTGGAGAACCGGGACCGGCTGGAAAACTGCTACTACAACGACCTCTACCTGGAGTTCCGGCCCGCCGGACGCACCGGCGGCGAGGAGGAGGACGGCTACACGGTCTGCATCACCCTCCAGTCCGGGGCCCGGCACACCCTGGCCGTACTCCAGGCCTGCGGTCTGGACGGCACGCTGGTCACCCAGGCCCAGATTCAGAAGGAGGACGCCGTCTACGCCCAATCCACAACGGGGCGCGGCTGAGAAAGGCCGGGCGGTTCGGCAAAACCCGAACCGCCCGGTTTTGCTTTTTTAAAAAACCTGCCCTTACCAATTTACCAGTGGTTGATTTTTTAAAAACGGAGGGGTATAATCAAACCCGAAGGGTATTTTTCGGTATGGGGAGAAAATGAAATTACGATCTGGAGGTTTACTGCAATGAAAGAAGTGTATGTGGTCAACTGCTGCCGGACGGCAGTGGGCTCCTTCGGGGGCAGCCTGAAGGACACCCCCGCAACGGAGCTGGGCGCCGTGGTGGTGAAGGAGGCGCTGAACCGCGCCGGAGTGAAGCCGGAGCAGGTGGACGAGCTGATGTTCGGCTGCGTGCTCACCGCCGCTCTGGGCCAGAACCCCGCCCGCCAGGTGGGCGTGAAGGCGGGCCTGCCCTACTCCGTGCCCGCCTACACCGTGGGCATGGTTTGCGGCTCCGGCATGAAGAGCGTCATCGAGGGCGCCCGCGCCATTCTGTGCGGCGATGCCGACATCATCGTGGCCGGCGGCACCGAGAACATGTCCGCCGCCCCCTACGCCCTCCCCGCCGAGCGCTGGGGCGCCCGCATGGGCGACAAGAAGGTCGTGGACACCATGATCAAGGACGGCCTGTGGGACGCCTACAACAACTACCACATGGGCACCACTGCGGAGAACATCTGCGATGTGTGGGGCATCACCCGCGAGGAGCTGGATGCCTTCGGCGCCGCCTCCCAGCAGAAGACCGAGGCGGCCCAGAAGGCCGGACGGTTTGACGACGAGATCGTGCCCGTCATGGTCAAGAAGAAGAAGGAAATGGTGGAGTTCAAGGTGGACGAGTTCCCCCGCGCCGGCACCACTGTGGAGAGCCTGGGCAAGCTGAAGGGCGCCTTCCCCGTGGGTCCGGAGGGCGTGGAGGACGAGATTGTCCACACCTTTGAGCCCACCCAGGTTCACGCGGATGACGCCCACAAGCATGTGCAGCGGGTGACTGCGGGCCAGGCCAGCGGCATCAACGACGGCGCGGCCGCCATTGTTCTGGCCTCCAAGGAGGCCGTGGAGAAGTACGGCCTCAAGCCCATGGCCAAGCTGGTGAGCTGGGGCCACGGCGGCGTGGATCCCAAGATCATGGGTGTCGGCCCCGTGCCCGCCAGCCGTCAGGCCATGAGCAAGGCGGGCCTTAAGATCGAGGACATTGATCTGGTGGAGGCCAACGAGGCCTTTGCCGCCCAGTCCATCGCCGTGGCCCGCGAGCTGGGCTTCGACATGGAGAAGGTCAACGTCAACGGCGGCGCCATCGCCATCGGCCACCCTGTCGGCTGCTCCGGCGCCCGCATCATCGTCACCCTGCTCCATGAGATGGCCAAACGGCCCGATGCCAAGAAGGGCCTGGCCACCCTGTGCATCGGCGGCGGCATGGGTGTTGCCACCATCTTCGAAAAGTGCTAAACTAAGCGGGAGGAAGGGCGGCGGACCGTCCTTCCTCCCAACTATAACGCGAACACCCCACTCTAATTTGAACTAGGAGGGTAACACTGTGCGCAATAAGATTATTTCTGTTGCGGAGGCTGTGGACATGATCCCCGACGGGGCGACCATCATGTACGGCGGCTTCCTGGGCTGCGGCAGCGCCCATCACATCATCGAAGCTCTGGCTCAGAAGGGCACCAAGGACCTGACCATCATCGGCAACGACTGCGGCATGGCCACCGGCCCCAACGGCGAGGAATTCTACGGCGTGGCCAAGCTGGTGCACAACCATCAGGTCAAGCACGTCATCGCCACCCACGTGGGCATGACCCCCGATGTGGGCACTCAGGGCATGGTGGACAAGACCCTGACCGTGGATCTGATTCCCCAGGGCACTCTGGCGGAGATGATCCGCGCCGGCGGCGCCGGCCTGGGCGGCGTGCTCACCCCCACCGGCGTGGGCACCATCGTGGAGGATTCCCCCTTCTGCCTGGGCAAGCAGACCATTGACGGCAGAGACTATCTGCTCATGAAGCCCATCCGTGCCGATTTCGCCCTCATCAACGGCTATCTTGTGGACAAGTTCGGCAACATCTGGTACAAGGGCACGACCCGCAACTTCAACATCGTCATGGCCACCGCCGCCGACGTGGTGATCGCCGAGGCGGACAATGTGGTGGAGATCGGCGACATCCAGCCTGAGAACGTCGTGACCTCCGGCGCCTTTGTCAACTACATCGTGGATGGAGGGAATGCGTAATGGAAAAGTCTGAGATCAAGGGCTTTATTGCCAAGCGCGTCGCCCAGGAGCTGAAGGACGGCGACGTGGTCAACCTGGGCATCGGCCTGCCCACCCTGGTACCCGCCTACCTGCCTGAGGGGGTGCATGTGATTCTCCAGTCTGAGAACGGCATCATCGGCACCGGAGCCAAGCCCACGCCCGAGGAGGCCGACCCCCGCTATAAGACCGACGCCGGCGGACAGCCCGCCCAGGCCGCTCCCTTCGGCTGCTACATCGACTCCGCCACCTCCTTCGGCTTTATCCGCGGCGGCCATGTAAACGCCACCATTCTGGGCGGCCTGGAGGTAGACGAGGAGGGCTCCTTGTCCAACTGGATTATCCCCGGCAAGAAGATGCCCGGTATGGGCGGCGCCATGGATCTGCTGGTGGGCGCCAAGGAAGTCATCGTCGCCATGGAGCACACCGCCAAGGGCAACCCCAAGATCCTGAAGAAGTGCAGGCTGCCCTACACCGCCGTCCACTGCATCACCAAGATCATCACCGAGATGTGCGTCATCAACGTGACCGACAAGGGCCTGGAGCTGGTGGAGATCAACCCCGAGTTCACTGTGGAACAGGTACAGGCCGCCACCGAGGCCACCCTGATCGTCTCCCCCGACCTGAAGCCCATGTGCTGATTGTCAAAAAGACCTGCGGCATTTGCCGCAGGTCTTTTTTTCGTCCGGGCGGGGCGATGCGGGTACCGCCCCCCTACCGCCTGTGATCCAGCCCCAGCAGATAATCCACACTTACCCCATAATACCGGGCCAGAGCAATCAGCGTCTGGCTGGGAATATCCAAACGCCCGGTCTCATACCGGGAATAGGTGGCCTGACTGACCCTCAATATCTTTGCCATTTCCGCCTGGGACAGATCATGATCCTCCCGCAGTTCCGCCAATCGCGGGTACATAAGCATCACCGGTAATCAGCATATATCATGCAAAAACTGCATATTGCATTTTATGCATTTTTTGCATAAAATAGTCTTAAGTGATAAGGATGTATAAATATGAAATTGTAGACGGACAGGTATGCGGGACTTGCGTCCACTACCGGCAGCACTATATTTACCGGGATGGCAGCTATTTCCCCCTTTGGTACGGGCACTGTCATTGTCCACGGCGCAAGATCCGAACCCCGGACCAGGTATGCACGTATTGGGAGCCAATTCCGCACGGCCCATAGGGGCCGATGCCCTCATCGGCCCACAAAACGGGAGACGCCCGACAGGCGTCTCCCGTTTGTCTTTATTCCCCTTTTCCCACAAACCTGTGGGCCTCGTTTACCGCCCGCTCCACGGCGTTTAGAATGTTTTGATAGCCGGTGCAGCGGCACAGGTGGCCGGAGATGAGCTTGCGCAATTCCTCCCGGGTGTACTGCTTGCCGGAGCCCACGATCTCCACGGCGGACATGATGATGCCGGGGGTGCAGAAGCCGCACTGGACGGCGGCCTCCTCCACAAAGGCCCGCTGGATGGGGGACAGGCCCCCATCTGCGTCCTGGAGGCCCTCCACGGTGAGGATACTCTTACCCTGGGCCCACACGCCCAGGTAGATGCAGGAGTCGATGGCCGTGCCGTCCACCAGGACGGTGCAGGCCCCGCACTCCCCCACCTCACAGCCCTTCTTCACGCTGGTGAGGCCCAGCCGCTCCCGCAGCACGTCGGCCAGGGACTCCCGGGGGTCGATACCCACCTCCACAGGCTTGTTGTTCACGGTACAGCGCAGCACTTCGATCATACGTCGGCCCCTCCCTTCCGGGCCGCCTCCCGCAGGGCGCGGGCGGACAGCTCCTTGACCAGCTGGATGCGGAACTCCTTGGACGCCCGCCAGCTGGTGCGGGGGTTCACGTCGGCCAGGGCGGCCTCGCCGATGGCGGCGATGGCCTCCCCGATGGGCAGGCCCCGCACCGCCGCCTCGGCGGCCGGAGAGCGCATGGGCACCGGCCCGGCCACGCCAAAGGCCAGGGCCGCGTCGTCCACCATTTTTTTGTCGCTGGTGAGCTTCACCAGGCAGCTCACCCCCAGGGTGGCGATGTCCATGGCGTTGCGCTGGGCATATTTGATGTAGTGGCCGGTATAGCCGGCGTAGTTGTCGTAGGGGATCACGATCTTCACCAGCAGCTCATAGGGGGCCAGGGCCACCCTGCCCACCCCCTGGTACCACTGGGAGATGGGCACCTCCCGCTCGCCCTTGGGGCCGCGCACCCGCAGCACCGCGTCCAGGGCCACCAGGGTGGAGGCCGTGTCGGCGGAGGTAATGCCGTTGCACACGTTGCCGCCGATGGTGCCCGCGGCCCGGAGCTGGGGCCCGCCTGCCATGTCGGCCGCCTCCCCCAGCACGGGGATTGTGCGGCGGATCACGTCGGAAAAGGTGACGCCGCGGAAGGTGGTCAGGGGGCCGATCTCCACGTCGCCGTTGTCAGCCAGCGTCACGCCGGAGAGCTCCTCCCCCAGCTCGTGGATGGACACCAGGGAGCAGCCCGCCAGCTTCCCCTCCCGGATCTTGATGAGCACGTCGGTGCCGCCGGCGATCACCACGGCGGCGGGATCGGCCTGGAGGGCGCGGATGGCGTCGTCCACCGACCTGGCCGAATAAATGGATGCAATGTCATACATGTCAGATCAGCCCTCCTCTCGTAAATTCCTCCACCAGCTTCTGGGGCGACAGGGGCAGGGTGTTCACCGCCACGCCGGTGGCCTGGAGCACCGCGTTGCGGATGGCCGGGGCCACGGGGATGGTGGGCGGCTCGCCCAGAGCCTTGTTTCCAAAGGGGCCGGAGGGGTCGTCGGTCTCCACGAACAGGGCGGTGAGCTCCGGGTGGTCCATAGAGGTGGGCATCTTGTAGTCCAGCAGGTTGCCGTTGAGCAGCCGGCCGGTCTTGGGGTCGAACTTCATCTCCTCGGTGAGGGCGTAGCCGATGCCCATGCTCATGCCGCCGTGGACCTGGGCCTCCGCTAGGGCGGGGTTGATGAGCTTCCCCGAGTCGTGGACGTTGACGAGGCGCAGCACCCTCACCTTGCCCACGGGTATGTCCACCTCCACCTCGGCAAAGCAGCAGCCGAAGGCGAAGGTGTTCTCCTTGCAGTGGTTGGTGTCCTCGGCGGTGATGTGGACGCTGTGCTCCAGGGAGTAGAAGGCGTTCATGGCCAGGTCGGCCAGGGAGATGAGGGCCTCCCCCGCCCCGTCCACAACCTGCCGCTCCCGGATGTCCAGTCCCGATGCGTCGGGGAACAGCTCGGCGGCGTAGGCGAGGAGCTTTTCTCGGAACTCCTCCCCCACCTTTTTGATGGCCTTGCCGGTGACGTAGGTCTGCCGGGAGGCGTAGGCCCCAGTATCAAAGGGGGCTGTGTCGGTGTCCTGGAAGGAGACAATATGTACGTCCTCGGTGGGAATGCCGATGGCCTGGGCGGCCATCTGGGAGAACACGGTGTCGCCCCCCTGGCCGATCTCGGTGGCCCCCAGGTGGAGCTGCACCGTGCCGTCCTGGTTGAGCACCAGCCGGGCGGAGGCGGTCTCCAGGGAGATGGGGTACACGCCGGTCTTGTAGGAGAAACAGGCCATGCCCACGCCCCGGCGCACCGGGCCGCTCTGCTCCTTGTACTTCTCCCGCAGCTCCACCCAGCCGATGAAGTCCGCGCCCTTCTCGATGCACTCGGCCAGGCCGGTGGAGTGGCAGGTGATGCCGTTGAAGGGGTCGACGTAGCCCAGGGGCATGAGGTTCGCCAGCCGGAAGGCCTTGGGGTCCCAGCCCCTTTCCCGGGCAATGTCGTCCATCATGCACTCCACGGCGAAATTGCACTGGGGGATGCCGTAGCCCCGCATCGCGCCGGGGGCGGGCCGGTTGGTGTAGACGGTGTAGGCCGTGGAGTGGTGGCCGATCCGGTCCAGATAGAGCTGCCGGAAGCCGGTGACGGCGTTGGCCACGATGGAGTGGCCGTGGGAGGCGTAGCCCCCCTGGTTGGAGACGGCGGTGCAGGAGCGGGCCATCAGGCGCATGTCGCCGTCCACCGCCGCCGCCACGTCGAAGGAGATGGGGTGGCGGGAGCGGGTGTTCTGGAAGGTCTCCTCCCGGGACACGTCCAGCCGGACGCACCGGCCCCCCACCTGGGTGGTGAGCCAGGCGTTGAGGGGCTCGTAGAGCACCTCCTGCTTGTTGCCGAAGCCGCCGCCGATGTAGGGCTTGATCACCCGGATGGAGCCCCAGCCGATGCCCATGGCCTGGCCGATCACCCGGCGGACGATGTGGGGGATCTGGGTGGAGGTGACCACCACGATGCGCCCCCCCTCCATCCAGGCGTAGGAGATGGGGTTCTCGATGTGGCAGTGCTGCACCTGCTGGGTGTCGTAGCGCCCCCGGAACTGGTAATAGGCGGGGCAGGCCAGCACGTCCTCCACGCTGTGGAAGTCCGACTCCGGCATGGGCGTGCGGAGATCCATTTTGGCCAGGACGTTGTCCGGGTGCTCCTCGTGGAGCACCGGCGCGCCCTCCGCCATGGCCTGCTCCGCCTCCAGCACCACGGGGTACTCCTCGTACTCCACCCGGATGAGCTCCAGGGCCCGCCGGGCGGTGATCTCGTCCTCCGCCACCACGGCGGCGATGTCGTCGCCGTAGATGCGCACGCGGCGGTTGAGCAGCTTGCGGTCGGACACGTCCTGGTGGGCCTTCTCCACGCTCCAGGGGTGGCCGGGGGTGGGGTACTGGATGTCCGGCACGTCAAAGCAGGTCAGCACCTTCACCACCCCGGGCAGGGCCTGGGCGGCGGAGATGTCCATGGACTTGACCCAGCCGTTGGCAATGGTGCTGTGGAGAATCTTCGCCTCCAGCACCGGACGGGGGCAGAGATCGTCGGTATATTTGGCGCGGCCGGTCACCTTGTCGGCGGCGTCCACGCGGGGGATGCTCCTCCCGACTTCCATAAAACGCACCTCCTTCTGTTTATGCCTCCAGTATACCGCACCGGGCAGGAAAAGGAAAGCCCGATCTTTCCCCGCGCCGCATTCCACTAAATCAGGCCCCATACCCTTATTTTTTGCGGCACCCAGCCGAATTAAGAGTAGGGTTATTTTCCTGTTTCTCAATAGTTATGTGTTGCTGCCTGGCACAGGAGTCCAAGGCGTTTCCCC
This sequence comes from Clostridium sp. ATCC BAA-442, assembly GCF_964239415.1. Lineage (NCBI taxonomy): Bacteria > Bacillati > Bacillota > Clostridia > Eubacteriales > Clostridiaceae > Clostridium > Clostridium sp. ATCC BAA-442. Next base: position 35,586 of record NZ_CAXSQB010000017.1, read on the forward strand.
GATCAACAAGGAAAAGAGTGATATGGCTTGTATAGGATTGCAGTTTGTGACGACAACCCGGAAATTCTTACCCAGGTCTGTACCACGCTGAGCGGTTCCCCCCTGGGAAAGGAACTGGAGCTGACCCCCTTCCATTCCGGTGCGGCGCTGGCTGCCGCCCTGCGGAGTGGAGCCCGGTTTGCGCTGCTTATCCTGGACATCGAACTGGATACCGTGGACGGCGTTGCCATTGGGCGCCTGCTGCGGGAAGAGCTGCGGGATTCTGTGACACAGCTTTTGTATATCTCCGGCCAGCAGCAGTACGCTATGGCTCTGTTTGATACCCGGCCGCTCAATTTTTTGCTCAAGCCCCTAGACGAGGCAAAGCTGCTGGATTGTATGGTTCAGGCCATCCGCCTGTCCCGTCCCGAAGAGGCCGTGCTTACCGTTTTAGTGGAGCGGACGCCCCGCGCCCTGCCGACCCAGGCCATACGCTATATTGAAAGCTACCATAAGCGGATCACCGTTCATTCCGTCCAGCATGAACTGGTATGCCGTGACAAGCTGGACACTGTGGCCCGCCAGCTCCCGGAGCAGTTTTTTCTGCGTATTCACCAGTCCTTCCTGGTCAACACCCTGTATGTCCGCCGCATCCAATATGATCGGCTCACTCTGGACGACGGAACAGAGCTGCCCATCAGCCAGTCCTACCGGCGGGTGGTGCGGGGACGCCTGCTGAGATGGACTCCCGGGGGGATGGTGCTATGACCGACCTGCAAACCGCCTCCTACCTGCTCATTAACGGGTTTCACTGGTACCTCTACCGCCGCCTGCTGACCCTCTTTTTGGGCCAGCGCAGGGTGGGATGCCCGGCAGAGGCGGAAGGCTACCTGTGTGCCTATGTACTCAACAGCCTGTGCTTTCTGTTGGTCGGCGTCCCCCTGTTGAACCTGGCCTCCTCCCTGCTCCCCCTGCTGCTGCTCTCCCTGCTCTACCGTGCTCCGCATTGGCAAAGGCTGTGGTCTGCGCTGGTCATCTACGCCGCCAGCTTCCTGCTGGATACATTGGTCTTTCTGCTAATGCCTGTCCATACCTCCCCGCTCGGAAACCTGGTATCCGCCCTGCTCCTGTTTATTATGGCCCTGGTGTTGGAAAAGCGTTGTCCCTCTTCCGAAAAAGAGCTTCAGCCGGACGGCCCCTTCTACTGGTTCGCCGTACTTCTGATTCCCTCTACCTCCATTGCCATAGTCATACTTTTGTTTTACTTTGCCCACTGCCCTGCCTGGCTGTCTCTGTTTGTGGATGGGATGCTCATTCTTCTCAACCTCCTGGTATTCCATCTCTACCGGCAGGTGGGACGCAGCTATTACGCGCAGTACCGCGCCCGTATACTGGAGCAGCAGAATCAGGCCTATGCCAACGAGGTAGCCCTTTACCAATGCGGGGAACGGGAGCTCCGCACCCTGCGGCACGATATGCGCAACCACTTGGCCGCCCTACAACTGTTGGCCGGCCAGCAGGACACCGGAGCACTGCAGGGTTACCTGGAACAGTTTTCGAAATGTTTAGAGCCCTCGGCCCTCTGGGCCAGCAGCGGCAATCCCGAACTGGACAGCCTGATCAACTTCAAGTTAGCCGAGGCCCGGCGGGCAGGGGCGCAGGTGCGGGCAGAGCTCCGCCTCCCCGCAGGACTTTCCCTTCCCCTCTTTACCGTCAACACTATCTTGGGTAATCTCCTGGATAACGCGGTGGAGGGACTGGCCCGTTGCCCCCAAAAGGAGCTGTCCCTCGCCCTGTGGGCGGACAGGGGCCTGTGCCGCCTCCGTGTGGAGAACACCTTTGACGGCACGCTTTTGCAGGATCACGAGGGCAACTTTAAAACGAGAAAGGCAGGAACCTCCCTGCATGGTATGGGGCTGGACAGTGTACGCCGGGCCCTGTCCTCTCTGGACGGCTTTTTACAGGTACGGATTGAGGGCCGCCGCTTCATTGCCGAGGCCATCTGGTATCTGCCCGAGCACCCCCAAACGACGGATATTACCTCTTAAACGACGGAATCGGCAAACTGGGTAGACGGTACCCTATGTCTACGCTATAATAGCACCACTGTTTGCAGAAAGGTGTTATTACCATGAAAACCTACCATATCACTTTACAAGGCCAGGACTACACCATCTGTTTACGATCCTACTCCGTGGAAATCAACGGAACGCGCTACAAAATCCGCTCTCTTCCGGCGCGGAAGCTGCTGTTTCTGACCATGGAGGTGGATCTCCCAATTTCCGGCGCCCATGTGATGCTGGTGTCCGGCCTGTGGTCCATGGAGCTGGTGGTGGACGGCGTGATGCTGCGCACCGGCAAGCCCTACACCCCCATCGGCAAAATCCCGGTGTGGGCTTATGTGGTGTCTGCCCTTAACCTGGCGCAGATTATGAACGGCGCTGTTGGCGGAGTGCTGGCCGTGCTCGGCATTTTCCTGACCCTTCGGCTGTCCACCTCCGAGAATCTGGCCCCCGCGCTCCGGGTCCTGTTGAGTATTGCCTATCTGGTGGTCTCCTGGGCCGCAGTCTTTGCCCTTGCCTTTCTTCTGGTGAGCAGTGGAACAATTTACTATTAATACAAAGCAGAAACAGAAAGGAGTTTGTTTTGATGCACGAGCATCCTAATTCTCTTTTAAAAGTAGGCTGCCTTCTGTTTATTGTGGGCGGCCTTGCCTCCGCCCTTGTCACGCTGGCCGGACTCCTTCTCTCAGTGGGGAGCATGATGGATTCCGAACTGTATCCCTATGTCGATCAAATGGCCCGGGCACAGAGCGACGGCCTGATCGGCGGCGACGAGATAATGGCTGTTTTCTCCGGATTTGTTTTTGTAATGGGCGCGATTGCCGTAATCATGCTGATCATTGATCTGACGGTTGGTATTCTGGGGCTCTCCCGGAGCCGGCGGCCAGAAAAATACCGCTTTTTCCTGGGTTGGGGAATCCCACTGCTGGTCATCGGCGGTATTGGCACCCTGCTGACCGGGGTGGTTACCCCCAACGGTGTTGCTTCCCTGGTCTGCGGCGTTGCAGCCCCCATTCTGTTTATCGTTGGGGGCATTCAGCAGAACAAAGCCTATAACGAAGCACACACACCCACGCCCTGACGGGATCTATGTATACCATACATATCCATAAAATCCGTACCAAATAACTGAGAGGAGCTTATAACATGAACACCGCAAAGAAACGCATTCTTTCCCTGACCCTGACCATCTGCCTGGCCCTGTCCATGATGCTCACCCTGTCCGCCTGCGGCAAAAAGAACCTGGAGGAGTATTTCAACACCGACACCATGCAGAAGCTTGTCACCTCTTCCGTTGAGCAGTACGAATCCCAGGGGATGGAGCTCAAAATGTACGCCGAGGGCGATGAGCTGCACTACGACCTCACCCTGACCACCATCGAGACCACCGATGACGACCGCTCCGTGTATGCCGAGGCTCTGGAGGCAGGACTGGCCGAAACCGCCCAGACCTTCGTGGACGCCGCCAAGGACGTGCAGAAGTCCGTTTCCAATGAGACCGTCCTGGTGGTCGTCACCTATTTTGACGCCGCCGGCGTGGAGCTGGCCTCCCAGTCCTTCTCCTCCGCGGACTGATCCCTGGTATAGCTCGGGGGGCGCTGCACAGATGCAGCCCCCCTCTTCTCTTATGCCCGGCGCGAATTGCGCTTGATTTCTGCCCGCCTTGTGCTATCATGGGAGTATGGCAATTCGGAGTAAGGAGGCTTTTGCATGATCGACCTGACCATCCACCGCCAAGCACTGGACCGCAACATCCAAAAGGCCCGGGAGAGCGGCGTCGTCATCCCCACCTTCGAGAACATGAAGCACCCGGAGACGGTACCGGAGCCCATCCGGGCCCGCCTGAGGGGCGTGGGCCTGTGGGATGTGGACCCCCTGAATCTCTTCCGCATCACCTGGAAGAACGAGCCCATGGAATCCGGTGGACTGTACCGCGCCGTACCCAACTACATCGAGCTGCCCCCAGCCCTCACCGGCGTGCCCGCCCGCATCATCGCCCTGGTGGGCAAGTGGTTCCCCACCGGCTGCCACAAGGTGGGGGCCTCCTTCGGCTGTCTGGCTCCCCGGCTGGTCACCGGACAGTTCGACGCCGGGTATCACCGGGCGGTGTGGCCCTCCACCGGCAACTACTGCCGGGGCGGCGCGTTCAACTCCAAGCTGCTGGGGGTCCGGTCGGTGGCCATCCTCCCGGCGGGCATGAGCCGGGAGCGGTTCGAGTGGCTCTCCCAGATCGCCGGAGAGGTGATCGCCACCCCCGGCTGCGAGTCCAACGTCAAGGAGATCTTCGACAAGACCCACGAGCTGCGGCAGGAGCCCGACTGCATGATCTTCAACCAGTTTGAGGAGATGGGCAACCACCTGTGGCACTATCAGGTCACCGGCTCCGCCATCGCCGAGGTCTTTGAGGCGGTCAAGCGCCCCGGCGACCGGCTCTCCGGGGCCTGCTTCACCTCAGGCAGCGCGGGCACCATCGGCTGCGGCGACTACCTCAAGGAGGTCTACCCCGGCCTGAAGCTGGCGGTGGGCGAGGCCCTTCAGTGCCCCACCATTCTGGAAAACGGCTTTGGCGACCACCGCATCGAGGGCATCGGCGACAAACACATCCCCTGGATCCACAATGTGAAGAACACCGACATGGTCATCGACATCGATGACGAGGACTCCCAGCGGCTGTTGCGGCTGTTTAACGACCCGGCGGGCCATGACTACCTGCGGGAGGCCGGGGTGCCGGAGGAGACTCTGTCGCAGCTCTCCCTGCTGGGTATCTCCGGCATCGCCAACGTGCTGTGCTGCGTGAAGCTGTCCAAGTACTACGAGCTGACGGAGCACGACGTGGTAGCCACCGTCCTTACCGACTCGGCGGACATGTACCGCTCCCGTATCCAGGAGCTGGCCGACCAGTATGGCCCCTATGACGGGCGGGCCGCCGCGGTGGACCACGCCCTCCATCTGCTGGGCCTGCGCACCGACGCCATGGCGGAGCTGAACTACTACGACCGCAAGCGGGTGCACAATCTGAAATACTACACTTGGGTGGAGCAGCAGGGCCGCGACATGCACGAGCTCAACGACCTTTGGTACGGCAGTACCTGGGACGACGTGCACCGGCAGGCCGCCGCCCTGGATGAGCTGATCACCGCCTTCAACGAGGAGACCGGGGTGCTCAAGCGCCTGTAAACCGGGGCAGGCGGGGCGATGAGGGCATCGCCCCCTACAGCCGTTACCCTCATAATGTGTAGGGGCTGATGCCCTCATCGCCCCGCCGTCCCACATCCGAAAGGGGGATTTTATGAAATATGTCCTGGGCGCCAAGTGCGTCAAATGCGGGCGGGAGTATCCCGCCGCGCCCGGTCTGACTACCTGTGCCTGTGGGGGCATCCTGGACATCGTATACGACTACGCCGCCATCCGGCGGCACTTCTCCCCCAAATCTCTGGCGGACTGCCGCGACTACAGCATGTGGCGGTACCGGCCCCTTCTGCCGGTGGAGGAGGCGTCCGCCCCCCCGCCCCTGCGGGTGGGCTGGTCCCCTCTCTATAAGGCCGACCGGCTGGCCCGGGCCCTGGGGCTGGATACCCTCTACCTCAAGGACGACGGCCAGAATCCCACATCCTCCCTCAAGGACCGGGCCTCCGCCCTGGCGGTGGTCAAGGCCCGGGAGACGGGGGCGGATACCATTGCCTGCTCCTCCACCGGCAACGCCGCCTCCTCCCTGGCGGGCAACGCGGCGGCGGCCGGGCTGTCCACCTACATCTTTGTGCCCAGCCGCGCCCCCAGGGGCAAGGTGGCCCAGCTGCGGATCTTCGGCGCCACGGTCATCAGCGTGGAGGGCTCCTATGAGGACACCTTTGAGCTGTCCAGGGCCGCCATCGACCGCTGGGGCTGGTACAACCGCAACGCCGCCATCAACCCCTACCTCTCCGAGGGCAAAAAGACCGTCACCCTGGAGATTCTGGAGCAGCTCGGCTGGTGCGTACCCGACTACATCGCCCTGTCGGTAGGGGACGGCTGCACCATCGCCGGGGCGTGGAAGGGGCTCAAGGACCTGTACGCGGCCGGGTTCATTGACCGGCTGCCCCGGCTCATCTCCGTGCAGGCGGAGGGCTGCTGCCCCCTGAACCGGGCCATCGAGACGGGAAAGCCTTGGGAACCCATGGCGGAGAACACCCTGGCCGACTCCATCGCCGTGGGGGTGCCCCGCAACCCGGACAAGGCCCTCCGGGCCATCCGGGAGTCGGACGGCGTGGCCGTCAACGTGTCCGACGGGGAGATCCTGGAGGCCATGCGCCTGCTGGGCCGCACCCAGGGGGTGTTCGGCGAGCCCGCGGGGGCGGCCGGCACCGCCGGGGTGAAGAAGGCCGTGGAGCTGGGCCTCATTCCCGCCGGGAGCACGGTGGTGAGCATCGTCACCGGCAACGGCCTGAAGGACGTGCAGAGCGGTATTCAGGCCGCCGGGGAGCCCATGCGGGTCTCTCCTGACATGGATGCCCTGCTTGCCGCCTTCGCCGCCCAGGACATCCGGCCCTGAAAACCAACAGAGAAAGGAAACCACACTCATGAACGACCGCTCCGCCAAAATAGGCGTCTGGGCCTATCTGCTCTTTACGCTTGCCAGCTTTGCGCTGGCTCTCTATCTTTTGCTGGCTGAGGGGGGATACCGCTACAACGTCTCCCTGGTCGCCCTGCCCGTCTGGATGGGCTATACCGCCTTTAACACCATTAAGAGCGTGTCCGATCTCATCGGCGCTCAGAACCGAACCGTCAACTTCACCCGTATGCTGGCCCGCTGGGAGGATACCTTTGAGAACCGCGGCAAAGCCCTGGCCCTGTTCACCTTTATGACCCTGGTGGTGGGCCTGATCAAGCTGGCTGTCCCCATCCTCCTGCTCCAGTTGGGGCAGGCCTTTGCCTGAGCGGCTGGGCGCTGTCCTCATGGCCTCCGGCTTTGGACGGCGCTTTGGCTCCAACAAACTGCTGGCAGAGGTGGACGGCGTCCCGCTCTACCACCGGGCCATGGCGGCTCTGGCCCCTGCCGAATTTGACCGGGCAGCGGTGTGTTCCCCCTATCCGCAAATTCTGGCTGCTGGTGAACGATTCGGATTTCTTCCGCTCTATAACGGCGGTGCGGCGGAGGGGATCTCCGCCTCCATTCGCTTGGGCCTGGCCCGGATGTCGGACCTGGACGGGGTGCTCTTTGCCGTCTGCGACCAGCCCTGGTTGACTACAAAAAGTATCATCCGCCTCAAAAATTCCTTTTTGGAATCGCCAGACGCCATTTGGGCTCTCTCCTGGCAAGGAGGGAGAGGCAATCCAGTGGTGTTTCCCGCCGACCTGTTTGGAGAGCTGGCCGCGCTTACCGGGGACACCGGCGGCGGCGCGGTCATCCGCCGCCACCCGGAGCGGCTCCGGCTGGTGGAGGCGTTTTCCCCAAACGAGCTTTTGGATGTGGATAACCCGGAGGCACTCCCCTAAAAACAAACGGATATCCCACCGGCAAATGAGCCGGTGGGATATCCGTTTTGACATATTTCCGCTGCTACGACACCGGAATGTGCTCCCCCAGAAGGAGCAAATGGTCGATCTCCGCCACCTCCACCGGGCGCTCCAGCTCCCAGGTGTTGTAGGCGTCCCATACCTCCGCGCCGGCGCCCTCTCCCACGTTGGCGTAGCGGCCCGCGCCGCTGGCGGCGGGCACCTCGGTTCCATCCTTTAGAACCACCGTGAGCTCCGCCGTGCTGAAGCCGCCGGTGTCGTCGCTGTCCATAGTAACGGTAAGGGGGGAGACGGTGACGTGATCCACCCGCCGCCCCGCCAGGGTGCCCGTCCACTCCAGCACCGTCGAGGGGTAGTGCTCCAGCGGGAAGTCGATGCTCCACGGCCCGGCGATGTCCACACCGGGGCGCTCATAGCCGCCGTAGAAGTACACCTCCCCCAGCTCGGCCTCCTCCCCCGCTTTGATCAGGGGGAAGAGCGCGTCCAGGCCCCCTTCCACCTGGGTGATCACCGTGGCGCGCCAGTATTTCTCCTCCGCCGTCCGGCGCTCGTCCCTGGGGTAGACGCGGGCGAGGAAATAGCCCATGTCCAAATCCTCGTGGCCGATGCCAGGGGCGTAGGCCCCCCGGACGTGGAACCGCCCGTCGCTGGCAAAGCCCATGGAGGAGATAGTCACGTCGCCGGTGCCCTCCAGTGGCATGGGTGTCTGGCCGGGGGCCAGCACCACCCGCTCGCCGGGCAGAATGGAGGCGGGATAGCCGCTCTCCTCCACCCCCATCACCACCCGGTCCCCCTCCCCCAGGGGCAGGCTGTCCAGAAGGGCCGCCGTCACCCCGGCGCAGGAGGCGCCGGCGTCCAACTCGCCCTGCCGGGTGGTCAGGCGCTCCACCGCTAGATGGAGCGACTCCGGGACGGCGTTGCCGGTCGTGCCGAGGCCCACCGCGCCCTCCGTCTGGGGCCGGTAATAGGACAGGCCGGCCGCAAACAGGGCGGTGCGGCTCTCCGGATCGTACTCCACCAGTCGGCCGGCCAGATCGCTGTCCGCCCCGCAGCGCAGGGTGAGCTGGCTGTCCAGCCGGTCCCCCTCTACGTCGCGGACCGTGAAGTAGACCTCTCCCCGCACGTCGTCGGCCAGGGCGCTGAGCACCTGTATCTCAATCCCTCCGCTGGTGCACACCGCCCCCTCCACGGTCTGGGCCAGCCCGGCAAAGGGGCCCTGGCGGGCCTGAATATACTGCCACAGGGACGGCCCCGCCGCCACGGCGGTGACGCACAGGGCGGCGCAGACCAGCGCAACCGCTGCACCACGGCGGAGCGCAGAACCGCCCCGTTTCGCCGTAAAGGCCTTTTCCCTGACAGCATTTTTTCGGTTCTCGTCGAATACCAGACCGGCCACCGGCCGCTCCAGCGCCTTGCGCAGCTCAGTCATAATACCACTCCTCCAGCATGGGCCGCAGCTTCCGCTTGGCCCGGGTCAGCCGGGCGGACACGGTGCCCGGCGCAATCCCAAGGGTGTCTGCAATCTCCTCCAGGGTAAACTCCTCATAGTAGCGCAGCAGCACGACCTCCCGGTACTTCCGGGGCAGGGAGAGCACGGCCCGCAGGGGGGTATCGTCCCACGGCGCGTCCTCCGCCGACGGCTCGGCCAGGGCGGACAGCTCCATCCGGCGGGTGTGCCACGGGGAGCGGAGCAGATCCCGGCACACGTTGAGGGCAATCGCTGTAATCCAGGTGCGCTCTGCCGCCTCCCCCCGGAAGGTGCCGTACCTCCGCCACGCCCTGAGCAGGGTCTCCTGGGCCGCGTCCTCCGCCAGGGCGGCGTCCCCCAGCTGGAGGGCGCACAGCCGCAGAAGCCCTGTGCCGTACTCCTCCATCAACCGCTCCAGATCGGCGGCGCTGCCCGCCTGATGTGCCATCTCGCTCTCCTCCTCTGTCCCATTCTATTCCATTGGACGCGCCAGCGGGGGATTTTCATGCAAAAGGGACGGATTTCTTTCAAAGAAATCCGTCCCTGAGTGATTTGTTCCCGGCCGTGTCCTCCTCTTTATTCCAGGGGGAAGGTCTCTCCCAGAAGGGTGACCGAGGCCAGCTCGTCCAGCGCCGCGGGCGTCTCGAAGCTCCACAGCCCGAGGTTCAACCCGTCCTCCGCGCCCGCGCTCATCATGCCCATGGGCACTCCGGTCCGGACGCCGTTCTTATCGGTGGCCCACACCACGAACCAACTCTTGTCCCCGCCCCGGTAGTAGACGGCAATATTCATGCCCGACACCTCGATGCGCTCCACATAGAAGCCGTCCTCCAGGGTGCGGCCCACCAGGATCACCCTCTGCTCCGCCGGCTCCAGCTCCACAGGGAGGCTCCACTCCCCCTCGATGGCCGCCTCGGGGCCGCGGTAGGCCCCGTAGACCCGGATGGAGGCCATGTCCGCCACGTCGTCCGGCGCAACGCCGCCGATGACGTAGTCCATGCCGCCGTCCACCGCTGTACGCTCCAGCGTGGAGCCCATCTGCTCCCCCGCCGCGTCATAGGGCACTGCCAGCAGCCAGCCCGCGTCAAAGCCCTCGGCCATGGCCAGGCGGATGTGGAAGCGCCCCTGGCCGTCAAAGCCCATGGAGCTGATGGTGAAATCCGCGGTGTCGGGGCTGGTCTGGGGGGTCTGACCGGGGGAGAGCACCACGGCCCCCTCCCCCGTGGTGTCGGTGTCCAGCGCGCGGGCCTCGGCCGGAGGCTGGAAGCGGGCGTCCTGGATATAGCGCTCGCCGGGGTCGACGCCGGTGAGCTCCAGCGTCACGGCCTGGCTGGTGTCCAGGCCCTTCGCGCTGGCCTCCAGCAGCAGGGTGCGGCTCCCGGCGTCGTAAGAGACCACCTGGCTGCCGCCGCTTCCGGTAAGGCCCTCGCCGTCCACCTCTAACCGTCCAGAAACGTGGGTGTGACCGTTGAGCCGGTCGCCCGTCTCGTCGGTGAGGGTGTAGTACACTCGGGCGGTATAGCCGTCGCTGACCGCCTTCACCAGCTCCAGCCGGAGGCCCTGGCCGGACGTCTCCCCCTCCACCTCTGAGGCAAAGGGGGCGTAGGGCCCCAGCCGGGCCTCCAGCGCGTCCCACAGGGTGGGGCCCGCCGCCACGGCGGTGACGCAGAGGGCAGCGCACAGAGCCAGGGCCGCGGGGCCGCCGGGTCGGCGCTCCCTTCTCCAGCAGTCGGTTGAGCCGCTCCACCGCCGCCGGACTGGGCCTCAGCCCGTCCATCTCCCGCCTATAGTCGTTCTGAAACATCGCCGTCCTCCTTCAAATACCGCCGCAGCAGCGCCCTGGCCCGGAACAGCCGGGACTTGACCGCCCCCTCGCTTTTGCCCAGGACGGCGGCGATCTCCGCCACACTCAGCTCCTCATAGTAGTACAGATGCACCGCCGTCCGGTACTTAGCGGGCAGGGCCAGTACCGCCTCCACCACGCCGCCCTCCCCGGGCGGCTCCGGCGCGGGCAGCCCATCGTCCAGCGGCCCCTCCCTCCGCCGCCACGGGGCGCGGAGCACATCGGCGGCGCAGCACGCGCCCACCCGCAGCAGCCAGGCCTTGGCGTGCTCCTCGTCCCGGAACTCCGGCCTGGCCCGGAGCAGGCGGACAAAGACCTCCTGCATCACGTCCTCCGCGTCCGCCCGGGAGCCGGTGCGGGCGTAGGCCAGCCGGTAGAGCATCCCGGCGTACCGCTCCGCCAGAGCCGCCGGTTCCCGCCAGCGTTCCTCCATGGGCCTCCCTCCTTTCTGCCTTTAACACGGCGCGGACGGCCGTTTGGTTTCGCATCCGCGCAAAAAAAGACGGATTTCCCCCATGGGAAATCCGTCTGCCCATATGCAGGCCTCTCCTTACCGTTTTTCCTCCGCCGGGGCGGGCGGCCACAAGGGCCGCCCCTACATTGCTGCTGCCCGCTCCACCGGCGCGGCGCACATACTGCCAGTACGGAAAAAGCGTGGGTCTGTCCCCGCCCGTCACACCCCCGCGGGCTCCCCGGCGGCGGCGCGGAACACCGCCTCCACGTCGGCCCGCTCGGCGTGGCCCTCGTGAACCTTCACGCCGTCCACATAGTAGCAGGGGACATAGTAGTAGTCAAAGGTATCGGCATAGGCGGGCTCGGCCGCCTCGTCCACCATTCGGAGGGGGATGTCCCGCCACGCGGGATGCTCCTCCAGCAGCTCCTCCTGGAGCCGGAGGGCCAGCTTGCAGTGGGGACAGTTGTTCAGAAGAAACAGGGTGATCTCTTTCATTTGCGCACCTCAAATTCCACGTCGATGTCGCCCCCGCACACCATGCCCAGCTCGGCCGCGCCGGGGGTCAGATCATAGTGTCTCCGCACCGGGCCGCCCCCATGCGCCCACAGGGCCTTTGCCTCCTGGACGGCCAGGTGCTCCACCGCGCCGCCGCCGATGGTGCCCAGCACCGAGCCGTCGGGCCGCACCAGCATCCAGGTGCCCACGTTTCTCGGGGCGGAACCCCGCTTGGCGGTGATGGTGCACAGCACGCCCGGCTCCCCCGCCGCCGGGGGCGCGGCCGCCGGCCCCCGGCGGGCCCGCTCCTGCACCAGCTCGGCGGCGATGGACACGGCGATCTCCGCCGGGGTCTGGGCCCCGATGGACAGGCCGATGGGGCTGTGCACCCCGTCCAGGATTTCCCGGGCAATGCCCGCCGCCTCCAGGGCGGCCTTCACCGCCGCCACCTTGGTTCTGCTGCCGATCATGCCCGCATAGGCGTACTTCCCCCGGAGCACGTGCTCCAGGCAGTCCCGGTCGTGGGCGTGGCCCCGGGTGAGAATCACGTAGTAGTCGCTCTCCCGGCTGCCCAGGGCGTCCAGCGCCTCCAAAAAGGGGGCGCACACCACCTGGCCGGCCATGGAAAACCGCTCCCGGCTGGCAAACTCCGGCCGGTCGTCGATGACCACCAGCTCAAACTCCAGCCGCCGGGCGATGTGGGCCACCTCCAGGGACACGTGGCCGCCGCCGCAGAGGATCAGACGCTCCATAGACCCGCCCTCCTTCCAAAGTATAAAAGCCCCTCCAGCACGCCGCCGCCGATGGCACGGGCCTTGTCGGAGACGGTGAAGCAGTGCTCCGCCCGGCACCGGGGGTCGATGTCCCCCGCCTTCATGCCCGCCGTGACGGCCAGCCCGGCGGGGAGCATCCCCCGCACCACGCCGGTGAGCTGGGCGCAGGCCGTCCGGCCCGCCACCCGGGCCACCGGCTGGCCCTCCTCCACCCGCTGGCCGATGGCGGCCAGCGGCTCGAACGCCCCGTCCGCCGGGGCGCGGATGATGCGCTGGGTGGTGTAGCCCCCCACGTCGCCGGGGACGCCGGTGTTGGGGGCGGCGCTCCCCTGGGTGAGCAGGCGGCCCAGATTGTGCCCCCGCATGGTCTCCACCACGCCGTGGCAATCCACCCCGGCGGTGAAGCCGGGTCCCAGGGCCAGCACCACCGGCGCGTCGGTGATGGCCGTGCCCAGGTTGCGCTTGGCCAGGATGGCGTCCACCACCCCGTCAAAGGACAGCTCCCTCAAAATGGCCGCCTCCGGATCGCAGAGCACGGGAACCTCCCCCCGCTCCAGCGCCCGGCGGGCCGCCCCGGCGTCCTCCGCCCGGCGGGCGGAGATCCCCTCCACCTGGGCCGCGCCGTCGTACATGCACTGGGAGAAGGCCACCGTCCGCCGCACCGCCGTGGGCTGGGCCACCTCCGTCATGACCACCTTTATGCCCGCCCGGTACAGCCGCACCGCCGTGCCGGTGGCCAGATCTCCCGCTCCCTTGATCAGAACCAGCATAATCCGCCCCGCTCCTCCTCCCGATAGTAGGTAATGGCGCTGTGAATGCCCCGCTCCGCCAGCCGTCCGGCCACCGCCTGGGCGTGGGCCGCCCGCTCGGGGGTGTCCGCCTTGTTGAGCACACAGCGGAAGGCCATGGCCTCCCCCATACCCTTCCGCCCCCCCTGGGGGCTGGCCAGCAGAAGGGCTACGTCCTCGGGGGTGAGCACGTGCTCCGCCCCCGCGCCCAGCAGGGCGCACACCCGCTCAGGCCGGTGGCAGACCGCCCCCACGGCCTGTCCCACCGCGTCCATGCCCGCCACGGCGGCCACGGCGTCGGCGCAGGGGGGGATCACGGGCTCGTACTCCGCCGGGGCCTTGAGGGGCAGGCGCTTGGCCCCGTCGGCCTCCACCAGTACCACATCGGCTGCCCGGCGCAGCTCCTCCGGAGTTCCCGCGCCGGAGAGCTTGTCCCCCCGGAAGACCGTCCCCACGGTGACCACCCCGTGCTCTTCCAGGGCGGCCCGCAGGCGCTCCGGCGTCGGCTCCTCCACCAGGGGCAGGCCGGGGTGGCGCAGAATGTGGGTGGTGGTGGTGACCACCACCGTCCGCCCGCTGTCCGCCGCCTGCCGGGCCAGGGCATACAGGGTGGAGGTCTTGCCCCCCGCCCCCACCAGGGCCACCATCCGGTGGCGGGCCATGTCCAGGCCCAACTGCTCCCAGATGCCCATGCTCAGCCCCCCGACAGGTGCTCGATGAGGATCTTCACACCAATGGCAATGAGCACCAGCCCCCCCGTCAGCTCGGCCCGCCGCTGGAACAGGCAGCCCAGGCGGCGGCCCACCAGGCCGCCGGTCACCGACAGGGCAAAGGCCACCACGCCGATGACCGCCGCAGAGGCCAGAATATGGACGCTCATAAAGGCCATGGACACCCCAACGGCCAGGGCGTCGATGCTGGTGGCAATGGCCAGCACGCACAGCCGCCGGGCGGACAGGTCGGGGGGCGCCTCGTCCTCCTCCCCGCAGCCCCGGCGCAGGGACTCCCACGCCATCTTGCCGCCGATGACGGCCAGCAGGCCGAAGGCTACCCAGTGGTCCACCGCCTCGATGTACTGGCTGACGCTGCTGCCCAGCAGCCAGCCCAGAAGGGGCATAAGAAATTGAAACGTGCCGAACCACAAACCCATCTTAACGGCCTGCCGGGGACCGAAGCCGGGGATGGAGATGCCGCTGGACACGGACACCGCGAAGGCGTCCAGCGCCAGGCTCACGGCAATCAGGAAAATCTCAACCAAACCAATCACCTGTCTGCAAAATATTGTTAGGAGAGTGAAATTTATTATAGCATACCTTCCATGGATATGCTATAACAATTAGAGATATGAAGGCACAACATGGGAGGGCTTTATGGAACACGAGGAGTACATGCGCCAGGCGCTGGAGCTGGCCAGGCTGGCCATGGCGGAGGGAGAGGTGCCGGTGGGCTGCGTCATTGTGAGGGACGGCGCGGTGGTAGGGCGGGGCCGCAACCGGCGGGAGACCGCCCAGACCGCACTGGGCCACGCGGAGCTCGAGGCCATTGCCCAGGCCTGCCGCACCCTGGGGGGGTGGCGGCTGGCCGGATGCGCCCTCTACGTCACCCTGGAGCCCTGCCCCATGTGCGCCGGGGCCATCGTCAACGCCCGCATCCCTGCCGTATACTACGGGGCGAAGGATGACAAGGCGGGCTGCTGCGGGTCGGTGCTCAACCTCTTTGAGGAGCGCTTCAACCACCACCCCCGCATCTACGGCCGGGTGCTGGAGGCGGAGTGCGCCGCTCTGCTCCAGGAATTTTTTCAATCTTTGCGCTGATTTAACGCTTTTTTAACAAGGCGTGCTCGATTTTGTAACAACCCCCTGGTAGTATAACACTTGCAAGAGACAGAGCTTCTTTTCATTCTATCCTCCAATCATGTGACGGGCAGCGGGTGAGCACCGCTCCCCGCCTCATTTTACCGGCGCTTTACATAAAAAGCGAATTATTTAAAGGTTCTGTAACACATTCCGATTTATTCGTTAACATCTTTCGGGTATTATAATACTCGCAAGAGACAGTTTCTTTTCATTTCATTGTATCCTCTTTCCTTCGATAAGGCCGGACGTCAGGAGCAGACGTCCGGCCCTTGTCGTTATTTGCGCATAAAGCAGCGGCCCCCTGCGGCCGGGGGAACTGAATTCCCCGGCCGGCGCGCCTCCGGCGCGTCCCGCCTCCGGCGCGTCCCGCCTGCGGCGGGTCCCTCCGCGCCAAGCAGCCGGGAAAGCGGGTAAACATCCGTGGCTTACCGCTCCTCCCGGAAATACGCCAGGCCCAAACTGGCCGGCGGCTGCTTGTCGCGGTTGTTGCGCATGGAGGTAAAGACCAGCACGATCACGGTGACCACATAGGGCAGGATCTTGTAGATCTGGTCGGGAATGAGGTCGATGGGCATGCGCAGGTAGAGAATGAGCAGGCCGCCGAAGAGGATGGAACCCCAGATGGCCCGGTAGGGGCTCCACAGGCAGAAGATCACCAGGGCGACGGCCAGCCAGCCCACGCCGGAGAGGCCCTCGTGGTTCCAAACGCCGCCCACCACGGTCATGATATACACCATGCCGCCGATGGCCGAGATGCCGCCGCCGATGACGGTGGCCAGATACTTGCAGCGGGTGACGCTGATGCCGGCGGCATCGGCGGTGGCGGGGGACTCGCCCACCGCGCGCAGGTAGAGGCCGGAGCGGCTGCGGTGGAGGTACAGGCCCATGGCCACTGCCATGGCGATGCCCAGATAGGTGAAGATGCTGTGGCTGAAGAGCAGCCTGCCCACCACCGGCAGCTCCTGGAGGAAGACCGGGAAGGGCGAGCCGTTGAAGGCCCCCTTCAGGGTGTTGCTGACGGCCACGTAGGTGCCCTCCCGCACCCGCATAAATTCACCGATGTACTGGCCCACGCCGGTGCCGAAGATGGTGAGGGCCAGGCCGGTGACGTTCTGGTTGGCCCGGAGGGTGATGGTGAGGAAGCTGAAGAGCAGGGCAGCCAGCGCGCCGGCCAGGAAGGAGGCGGCGATGGCGATGACCACCGCCAGGGGGGCGGACACCGCCGCGCCCGCCAGCTTCTCATAGTAGAACGCCGCGCCCAGGCCCAGGGCGCCGCCCATGAACATCATGCCCTCGACGCCCAGGTTCAGGTTGCCCGACTTCTCGGTGAGGATTTCGCCGCTGGTGCCGTAGAGCAGGGGCGTGCCGTAGAGGACGGCGGCCGTGATCAGGTTGAGCAGAAAGGTCATTTCGCCGCCTCCTTCCTCTTGTGGCGCTCCTCCGCGCCGCGGAAGACCAGCTTATAGTTGATGAAGAACTCGCACCCCAGCATGAAGAAGAGGAGCACGCCGGTGATGACGTCGGAGAGGGACGTGGGGATACCCATCTGGGTGTTGAGGGTGTCCGCGCCCTTCTGGAGGATGGCCAGCAGGGCGGATATGCCCACCATGGCGAAGGGGTTGAGCTGGGCCAGCCAGGCCACGGTGATGGCGGTGAAGCCCGCCCCGGCGGCCACGCCGGAGTACAGAGTGTTGTTGGCGCCGGAGACCAGCAGGAAGCCCACCACGCCTGCGATGGCGCCGGAGAGGAACATGGTGCGCATGATGACCCAGCCCACGTTCATGCCCGCGTACCGGGCGGTGTTCTCGCTCTCGCCGATGACGGCGATCTCATAGCCGTGCTTGGTGTATTTCATGTAGAGGAACATGAACACCGTCAGGGCCAGCACCACGACCCAGCCGCAGTACACGCCGGCCACCCGGGGCAGGCAGGCGTTGGAGGCGAACTGCTCAATCTGCTGGCTGCCCCGGGGGATCTTCTCCCATGGGCCGCCCTGGAGCCACTTTACCACGCCGATGATGATGTAGTTCATCATCAGGGTGAACAGAGTCTCGTTGGTCCCCCAGCGGGCCTTGAAGAAGGCGGGCACCAGCGCCCACAGGCCGCCGCCGATGGCGCCGGCGGCGCACATGAGGAGCAGCAGGGGCACCTGGGGGATGGAGCCGGCCCAGAAGAGGGCGAAATAGGTGGCGCACATGGCGCCGGCGGTGATCTGTCCCTCGGCGCCGATGTTCCAGAAGCGCATCTTGAAGCAGGGGGCAATGGCCAGGGCGGTCCCCAGCAGGGGGATGAAGTTCTTCACGGTCTGCCGGATGCCGGAGGTCTTGCCCAGGGCGCCCTCCACGATGATGGCGTAGCCCTGGATGGGGTTGTTGCCCGAGAGCAGGATCACCAGGCCGCCCACCACCAGGGCCAGCAGGATGGCCGCGATGCGGATGCCCCACTGGCCCGCGCCGGCCATGCCGTCCCGCTTGGCCAGGCGGATCAGGGGTGTTTTGCCGCTGCTATGCACGCTCGCCCGCCTCCTTTCCGCCGCCCACGTGGGTCATGTAGAGGCCCACCTCTTCCTTTGTGGTATTCCGGCCGTCCACGATGCCGGAGACCTTGCCGCCGCAGAGCACCAGGATCCGGTCGCACAGCTCCAGCAGCACGTCCAGATCCTCCCCCACCAGGAGCACGGCCACGCCCTTCATCTTCTGCTGGTTGAGCAAGCCGTAGATGGTGTAGGACGAGTTGATGTCCAGGCCCCGGACGGGGTAGGCGGTCATAAGCACGGTGGGGGTGGAGTCGATCTCCCGGCCCACCAGCACCTTCTGCACGTTGCCGCCGGAGAGCCGGCGCACCGGAGTGCCGACGCCGGGGGTGACGATCTCCAGCTCGTCAATCAGCCGCTGGGCCAGCGCCCGGGGGGCCTTGCGGTCCACGAAGGGGCCCTTGTGCTCCCGGTAGGTCTTGAGCATCATGTTGTCCACCATGTCCATGCCCGCCACCAGGCCCATGCCCAGGCGGTCCTCCGGCACGAAGGCCAGGGACACGCCCACACGGCGGATCTGCATGGGGGTCTTGCCCACCAGCTCCTCGCCGTCCCGGTCCACGGGGACGTGGTAGCCGGCGATGTCGCTGTTGGGGTGGGGCGGGTAATAGAGCACGCTGCCCGCCTCCGCGGCCTGGAGGCCGGCGATGGCCTCCAGCAGCTCCTTCTGGCCGGAGCCGGCGATGCCCGCAATGCCCAGGATTTCGCCGCCGAAGGCCTGGAAGGACACGTCATCCAGGGTCTTGATCCCCTCGTGATCCCGGCAGGTCAGGCCCTTGACCTCCAGGCGGAGATCCCGGTACTTGGCCTCCGGCCGGTCGATGTTCAGGCTCACCGCCCGGCCCACCATCATCTCGGTGAGCTTCTGGGGGTCGGTGTCGGCTGTGTGGACGGTGCCGATGTACTTGCCCTTGCGGAGGACGGCCACCCGGTCGGAGAGGGCCATGACCTCGTGGAGCTTGTGGGTGATGATCACGATGGCCTTGCCGTCGGCGCGCATGTTGCGCAGGACGGCGAAGAGCTTTTCCGTCTCCTGGGGGGTAAGGACGGCGGTGGGCTCATCCAGAATCAGGATGTCCGCCCCCCGGTAGAGCACCTTGAGGATCTCCACCGTCTGCTTCTCCGACACCGACATGTCGTAGACCTTTTTGCCGGGATCGATGTCAAAGCCGTACTTTTCGCTGATCTCCTTCACCCGGCGGGCGGCGGCCCGGAGATCGAAGGCCCCCTTCCCCTCCAGGCCCAGGACAATGTTCTCCGCCGCGGTGAACACGTCCACCAGCTTGAAGTGCTGGTGGATCATGCCGATACCCAGGGCGTAGGCGTCCTTGGGGGAGCGGATGGTGACCTCCCTCCCGCCCACGCAGATGTGTCCCTCGTCTGGGAAGTAGATGCCGGAGATCATGTTCATCAGGGTGGTCTTTCCGCTGCCGTTCTCCCCCAGCAGGGAGAGAATCTCGCCGCGCCGGACCTCCAGATCAATTCCGTCGTTGGCCACGACGCGGCCAAACCGCTTGGTGATCCCCTTGAGCTGGATCGCGCTGACCTGTTCCAAACCCAGCCTCCTTTCCCGGCCCCCGCGGGGCCGAAGCGTTCTCTTCTCTCGCACTCGCTGTTCCTCGCGGCAAAGGCCCCCGGCGCGGTCGCGGGGGAGAAATCCGGGGCCGGCCCGCCTGGGCCGCCCCCGCCTTTGCTTCCGGTTTGATCTTTTGTTTACTCCTCGGTGATGCCGTCGATGACGTAGCAGAACTGAGGCGCGGACAGGCCGCCCTCCTGGCTCAGGTCGGATTCGGGGAAGAACTCGCCCTCCCCGATGCTCCACACCTCGCCGTCAGGATTCTGGGCCGGGTGGCCGGACAGGGGGCCGGCGAACACGTGCAGGCCGCCCGCCAGATCGGCCTCCGCCTTTTCCAGCGCCTCCTCAGTGCCGGGGGCGGCAATGGCGGTGTTCAGCTCGGTCAGCTTGACGGAGCCATCGGCGTAGCCGGCAGTCCAGTCCTGGTCAAAGCTCTCACCGTTGGCCACGGCGGAGATGGCATAGACGAAATAGGGCGTCCAGTCCACGCGGCAGGAGATGAGGCTGGCCTCGGGGGCCACGCCGGTCATGTCGTTGTTGTAGCCGCAGTGGAACACGCCGGCGTCCTGGGCGGAGGTGGCGGGGGTGGTGTTGTCGGAGTGCTGGGAGATGAGCACGCAGCCCTCATCGGCCAGGGCGGAGGCGGCGGCGGCCTCCTGGGGCGCGTCGGACCAGGAGTTGACGTACTTGACCTTCATGGTGACAGAGGGACACACGCTCTTGGCGCCCTGGTAGAAGGCGGTGTAGCCGGAAACCACCTCAGCAAAGGGGAAAGCGGCCACGTAGCCAATGACAGCCTCCTCGGCGGTGATGGTGCCCTCGTCGATCATCTGCTGCAGCTTCATGCCGCCGGCCACGCCGGCCAGGTAGCGGCCCTCGTAGATGTTGGCGAAGGCGTTGTGGGTGTTGTCCAGATCGTCCACGGCAGAGGCCTGGTTGGTACAGGAGATGAACTCGATTTCGGGGTAGTCGGGGGCCACCTTCAGCATAAAGGGCTCGAAGCCGTAGGAGTTGTTGATGATAATATCACATCCATCCTCGGCCAGCTCGATGTTGGCGTCCTCGCAGCCGGAGTCCTCCAGGATATTTTTCTTGTAGCTCCACTCCACGGTAATGCCCTGCTCGGCCAACTGGGCGGTGGCCTCCTCCACGGCCTTCATAAAGTTATAGGTATAACCCTGGTCGTTCTCGTCGCCGATGCAGACCATGCCCACCTTGACGGTTTTACCCTCGGCGGAGGGCTCACCAGTGCCGTCAGTCACCGGGGTGGTCTCCCCGCCGGCCGGGGTGTTGGCGGAGCCCTCGTCCCCGCTGTTGCCGCAGGCGGCCAGTCCAACAGACATAGCGCCCGCCAGGAGCAGTGCAAGCAGTCTCTTTTTCATCGTTTAAGTTCCTCCTTAATTGCGTCTCTCAATCAATCGGGTCCTCTATTCAAAACGGCTGCCTGAACACGGGGGCACTCCCCCCTGCTCACCGACGGGCGCCATACGCGCCGAACGCCAAAATCATCCGCTCATCACGGAGGGACGTCCTCCGCCTGCGGCAGCCGGTCTTGCTGTGTAAGACAGGAGCCCGGAGGCTCCCCGACGAACCGTAAGACCTCGGTTCATCCGGCGGAGGCGCCCGCCTCCGCTTTTCTCTTCGCTTTCTTTCCTCCGCCCTCCCGGCGGGCGGCCACAAGGGCCGCCCCTACGGGATGCGGCGGCTGGAGCTGTGGGCTCAGCAGAACTCCACGCCGCCCTCCACGCTCATGGCTTTGATGCGGGCCAGGGACTCCACCCGGACTCCCATGCCGCGGATCAAATCGCCGCCGGGCTGGAAGGCCTTCTCCACACAGATGCCCGCACCCACCAGGGTGGCGCCGGCATCCTGCACCAGGTTGATGAGGCCCTGCAGGGCCGAGCCGTTGGCTAAAAAGTCGTCGATGAGCAGTACCCGGTCCTCGGGGTGCAGAAACTCCTTGGACACGATGATGTCGTACACCTTGCCGTGGGTAAAGGACTCCACCTTGGAGGTGTAGACATCGCCGGCGATGTTGCGGGTCTTGTTCTTCTTGGCAAAGATCACCGGACAATCAAAAAACTGCGCGGTTACACATGCGATCCCGATCCCCGATGCCTCGATGGTCAAAATCTTGGTAACCCCGCAGTCCCCAAACAAGCGCAGGAACTCCTTGCCCATTTCCTGGAACAGCTTCACGTCCATCTGATGATTCAGAAAGCTGTCCACCTTCAGCACGCCGCCTTCACGGATTTTTCCGTGGGTCCGAATGCGCTCCTCCAGCAGTTTCATTATGTCCCTCTCCTTACTCCACAAGAAAAAGTTATTTCTATTGTATCGAATTTGACAGACAACTGCAACTGCCTATATTCTATCAAAAAAGATCGCTTTCGTCACGTGTTTTTAGAAATTTTGTACGGAGGTTCTCCCCGCCTTCCGGTTTTTTCATTGTGCTTTTGCGCCGGGTTTGGTACAATGCTGTTGATCGCTTTTGAGCAAGGAGGTTTATTGTTATGAAACACCGTTTCTGTGCGGCAGCCCTGGCCGCCGTTTTGCTTTTGAGCGCCGCACCCCTCTCCCCCGCAGCCAGCGCCGCATTTTCCGACGCGGAGGGCACCTGGGCCGCAGAGGTCATCGAAAAGGCGGAGGGCTATGGCCTGATGAACGGCTACCCCGACGGCACCTTCGGCGTGGGGAAGGAGCTCACACGGGGCGAGTTTGTGGCCGTGCTCTGCCGCATGTTCGGCTGGGATGCCGCCTCCCCGGGCGCGCCCTCGTTTTCCGACTGCCCCGCCTCTCACTGGGCCTACTCCTATGTGGAGACCGCCCTGGCCCACGGCGTGATGGATGCCGGCGGCGCCTTCCGTCCGGAGGACTATATCAGCCGGGAGGAGATGGCGGTCATGCTGGTGCGGGCCCTGGGCTACGGCACGCTGGCCCAGTCCCTGTCCGGGCTGGAGCTGCCCTTTGACGACATCACGGACAACCGGGGGTACATCGCCATCGCCTACGACATCGGCATGATCACCGGCGTGGCCGGGGCGGGCGGCCAGCTCAAGTTCCTGCCCCGCGACTCCGCCACCCGGGAGGAGGCCGCCGCCATGCTGGTGCGGGTGTACGAGCGGTACACCTCCAAGCTGGACTGGCTCCACGGCTTTTACGCCTTCTCCTCCTATTCCCAGATTGATCTCACCGCCTCCATGGACGCGGTGAGCGTAGGCTGGGCCCGGATGGAGTACGACCCCGCCGCCGGGCCCGTCCTCAACTCCTCCCGCACCAACGGCAACGACTGGGTGCGCCCCGACGACCCCACCCCCGCCACCGATTACTGGGATGCCCGCAGCCTCCCCTACAACTTAAATGTATATGCCTCAGCGGGCGATTCCATCCCCCTCCCCGACGGCACCACCACCTCCACGGTGGCGGCGGTGACCGGAACGCCCGAGGTCCGGGCCCAGGCCGTGGCCGCCCTGGCGGCCGCCAGCGCGGACTACGCGGGCCTGACCATCGACTTTGAGGGCCTGAAGGGGGATACCATAAAACTGAATTATGTAACCTTTCTAAAAGAGCTGGATGCCGTCCTGCCCCAGGGGAAAACCCTCTATGTCTGCGTCCAGCCCGACACCTGGTACACCGGCTTTGACTACCGGGGCATTGGCGAGGCCGCCGACAAGGTGATCCTCATGGCCCACGACTACCAGTGGACCTCCGTCCCCGACTCCTATGTAGGCACTACCAACACCGACTCCCCCGTCACCCCCTTCGCCAGCGTGTACGAGGCTCTGCGTGATCTTACCGACCCGGCCACCGGCGTGGCCGACCGGAGCAAGCTGGCCCTGCAGATCTCCTTTGGCTCGGCGGGCTTCCACGTGGACGGAGAGGACCGCCTGCTGGAGACCACTATCTACCACCCCGCTCCCTCCACCCTGGCCCTGCGCCTGGCCCAGCCCGACACTCAGGTGGTCTACTCGGAGGAATTCCGCAATCCCTGCGCCCTCTACACCACCGAGGACGGCAGCCGTTACAAGGTCTGGTACGAGAACGAGCAAAGCGTGCTGGACAAGGTGGCGCTGGCCCGGATGTTCGGCATCACAGGAGTCTCCCTGTGGCGCATCGGCAACATTCCGGCGGACGGTACCTACGACGTGTGGAGCGCCCTGCTGACCCAGCGCTGACCCGCTTACCATCTACTTAGGAAGTGAAACGGATGACCAACCGCAAGGAACTGCTGCGCGAATTCCTGCTGATGAACCTGGGCACCCTGCTGGTGTCGGTGGGGGTCTACTTTTTCAAATTTCCCAACCATTTTTCCATGGGCGGCGTGTCCGGCCTGGCGGTGCTGCTGGGAAAGCTGCTGCCCCAGCTCTCCCCCTCTACCTTCAACACCATCATCAATGTGCTCTTTTTGGTGCTGGGCTTTGTAATGCTCAACAGGGGCTTCGGCGCCCGGACGGTCTACTGTTCCATTCTCTCCGCCGGGCTCATTCAGCTCTTTGAGTGGGCGTTTCCCATGGACCGTCCTCTCACCGACCAACTCATGCTGGAGCTGTTCTTCGCGGTGATCCTCCCCGCCCTGGGCTCCGCCATCCTTTTCAACATAGACGCCTCCTCCGGCGGCACCGATATCGCCGCCATGATTCTCAAAAAATACACCGGCCTGGACGTAGGGCGTGCCCTGCTCCTCTCCGACGTGGTCATCGCGGCGGCCGCCCTCTTTGTCTTTGACATCACGGCGGGACTGTGCTCCCTGCTGGGCCTGGCCCTCAAGTCGGTGCTGGTGGATAGCGCCATCGAGTCCTTCAACCGGCGCAAGGCCTTTTTCGTCATCTCCTACGACCCAGAGCATGTGTGCGACTATATTACCCATACCCTGGGCCGGGGCGCCACCGTATGGCAGGCCCAGGGCGCTTATACCCACGCAGAGCACCACGTGGTGCTCACCGTCCTCACCAGGGGGCAGGCCGTGCTTCTGCGCCGCTACCTGAAAAAGATTGATCCCCATGCTTTTCTGATTGTAGCCAACTCCAGTGAAATCTTTGGAAAGGGCTTCTTACAGCCCTGATTCTCCGCCCGCCCGGACCTAAATGCCGGGCGGGCTTTTTTGCTGTGCAGGAGCAGAGCAAAATTAGCCCTGTGCCGCTTAACAGCGCCACGGCCATGGGATGACAGCGCGTGGGTCGGTACGGCCCACATACGCAACCACTTCATGCGCCTGAGCCTTTGCGTCGTTTCGCGGTACGCCCTGTGCGCACGAAGCTTTCTGTCATTTTGGAAAATATTTCCCAATCGACGGCATTCGGCTTTTTTTGCGCCAAAATATGGTAATATATGGTTAGTCAATATTCTACCGCAAAGGAGGCTTTCCGATGTCCTTACTGCGTCGAAAAGGACTGTTTGAGAGCACCAAAGTGCTGTTTCTCCCCATTGCCGCCATTTCCCCCAATCCGGACCAGCCCCGCACCTGCTTTTCCCGGGAGGGCCTGGAGGAGCTGGCCGCCAGCATTCAGGAGCTCGGCGTACTCCAGCCTCTGTCCGTCCGCCGGTCCAAGAACGGCGGCTACGAGCTGATTTCCGGGGAGCGCCGCCTGCGGGCCTCCCGCATGGCCGGTCTCACCGAGGTGCCCTGCATTCTGGTCAGCGTGGACAGCCAGGGCTCTTCTTTGCTGGCCCTGGTGGAGAACCTTCAGCGGCGGGATCTCAACTTTGTGGAGGAGGCCACCGCTCTGGCCAAGCTGATCGAGACCTACCATCTGTCTCAGGAGGAGGCGGCCCGCCGCATCGGCAAGTCCCAGTCGGCGGTGGCCAACAAGCTGCGCCTGCTCCGCCTCCCGCCTGATGTCCTCACCCTGCTGCGGGAGCGCGGCTGCACCGAGCGCCACGCCCGGGCGCTGCTCCGCCTGGAGGAGCCGGAGCTCCAGCGCACGGCCGCCCGGCATGTGGTAGAGCAGGGGCTTACTGTGGCCCGGACGGAGGAGTATGTGGAAACCCTGCTTCATCCGGCAGACAAGCCCGCCCGAAAAAAACCAACCTTTGTAATTAAGGATGTGCGGCTGTTTCTCAACACCGTGACCCGGGGACTGTCCATGATGAAGAGCGCGGGCGTACAGGCCAACTGCAAGCGCCAGGAGACGGAGGACTCCATCTTGCTGACCATCACTATTCCCAAGTAGAGGCGCGCCGTACGCGGAGGCCATGGCGGTTTTTCTGAAAGGATGGGGCTGTTTCACGTGAAACAGCTCCATCCTCTTTTTTTCCTGTTTCACGTGAAACAGTGCGAATTTCAGTTGAATTACGTCTACCGCCGCTATATAATAGAACCTGACCCTTTGCAACGACCCAAAAAGGCAGGTGTGCTATGGCAAAGACCATTGCAATTGTGAATCAAAAGGGCGGCGTGGGAAAGACTACCACCTGTGTCAACCTGGCGGCGGCTCTGAAAAACCAGGGCTGCCGGGTGCTGGTGTGCGATTTTGACCCCCAGGCCAACACCACTTCCGGCTTCGGCGTAGACAAGACCACCTCGCCCAACATCTATGACGTGCTTCTCAACGGGACGGAGACCGCCAAGGCCATCTCCTCCACCTCCTACGGCGATGTGCTCCCCTCCAACAAGGCGCTGGCGGGGGCCACCATTGAGATGATCGCCCTGGAGCAGCGGGAGTACCGACTGAAAAACGCCTTGGAGCAGGTGGCGGAACACTATGACTACATCTTCATTGACTGTCCCCCCTCTCTGGAACTGCTGACCCTGAACGCCCTGTGCGCAGCGGATACCGTGCTGGTACCGGTGCAATGTGAGTACTACGCCCTGGAGGGGCTCAGCGACCTTCTCTCCACCATTCGCATTGTCAAGCGATCCCTCAACCCCAAAATTGCCCTGGAGGGGGTGGTACTCACCATGTACGACGGCCGTACCAATCTCTCCATGCAGGTGGCGGAGGAGGTCAAACGCCACTTCCCCGGCCAGGTGTACGCCACGGTGATCCCCCGTAACGTCCGCCTGTCCGAGGCTCCCAGCTTTGGCAAGCCGGTGTCCGCCTATGACGCCCTCTCCCGGGGCGCGGAGGCCTACGATGCCCTGGCCCAGGAGCTGCTGGAGCACAATCAATACGCCGTCACCCGTGTGGAAAGGAAGGATTGACCTATGGCATTGGAACGCGGCCTGGGCAAGGGCCTGGGCGCACTGCTGGGGGACGCTGCCCTCCAGTCCCAGGAGGGGGGCTCCCTCTCCCTCCCCATCTCCCAGGTGGAACCGGGGCTCAAGCAGCCCCGGAAGCGGTTTGACGAGGAAAGCCTTCAGGATTTGGCCGACTCCATCCGCATCCACGGGATCATTCAACCCCTCACCGTCCGCCGGCTCTCGTCGGGCTATTACCAGATCATCGCCGGGGAGCGCCGCTGGCGGGCCGCCAAGCTGGCGGGCCTGAGCGAAATCCCCGCCGTCATCATCGAGGCCGACGACCGCAAGGTGATGGAGCTCGGCCTCATTGAGAACCTCCAACGGGAGGATCTAAACCCAATTGAAGAGGCCAACGGCTACAAGGTGCTCATGAGCGAATACGGTCTCACCCAGGAGGAGGTGGCCCAGCGGGTGGGCAAGTCCCGCCCCGCCGTTGCCAACGCCCTGCGGCTGCTGACCCTTCCCGACCCGGTACACCTGCTGCTGGAGGAGGGCAAGCTCTCCGCCGGCCACGCCAGGGCCATCCTGGCCGTGCCCAGCGGGGAGCTACAGAAAAAGCTGGCGCAGAAGGTCATTGCGGAGGAGCTCTCCGTCCGACAGACCGAAGCTCTGGCCAAGCGGTTGGCTGCGGAACCCAGAGAAGCTGCGGAGCCCAAGTCCGCCGCCGGCCCTGACCTGTCCATTTATCTGCGGGAGGCGGAAAAGACCCTGGCTACCCGCTTTGGCCGCAAGGTTCACATCATCAACGGCCGGAAAAAGGGAAAAATCGAGCTGGAATACTACAATCCAGAGGACTTAAACACTCTGCTAGAGCTGCTGGAACAACTTCCCTCCGCCGGGAAAGGAGGGGTTTCCCTTTGAGCACCGATTCCGACAAGCAGGAGCGCAGCCGCCTCCAGCACGAGGCGGAGCATGAGCGGCCGCACAAGCGCAGCTCGGTGCTGCTCTACCTGGTCATCCTCTTTGCAGCGGCTTTTCTCCTGCTGCTGATGTCCTACTTTATGCAGCAGCGGGCCAACCAGGAGGCCATGGACAAGCTGGAGCAGACCTCCGACTCGGCCACCCAGTCCCTGGAAAACATTCTCCAGGAAAACGAAACCCTCAAGGTGGAAAACGAGGCCCTGAGCCAGCAGGTGGCCCAGCTCCAGGAGGCGCTGGAGGACGCAGAAAGCGCCTCCGACGACGAAGCCGCCCTGGTGCAGTTGGAGGCGCTCTGCTATTTGAACCAAATTCGCGCCCTATACAACGACGGGCGCTACTCCGATGCCCGGGATGCGGCGGCCGCCGCCGAGGCCGCTCTGGCTGGAGCGGGCGGCATGGAGGGGGTACTGGGTACGGTGGCCGATGGTCTCACCGACCAGCAGCGACAGGACTACAACCCCCTGGAGGCCTATCAGTCCCTTGTGGAGTGGCTGGGCTGATTGTTTCACGTGAAACGGCGTCGGGGCAAAGTCCGCTCCATTTCATCCGGCGCACAGCGCCGGATAGCCATTCCGCTCCCTTGCCCCTCCGCTTCCCCACGCGCCCCGCTCCGCTGGGCTCCCGTGGGGGCCCCATCTACACAAAGTCCGCTCCATTCCATCCGGTGCACAGCGCCGGATAGCCATTTCGCTCCCTTGCCCCTCCGCTTCCCCACGCGACCCGCTCCGCGCTTTTCTCTCCCCTGTAGGGGGGGGGGGG
>NZ_CAXSQB010000017.1:63776-70304 GCF_964239415.1 Clostridium sp. ATCC BAA-442
CCCGCGGGCGACCACAAGGGTCGCCCCTACGGGTTTATCTCACACCACTTTATTGAAGGAGAATCAACCATGCTGGACATTAAATTCATCCGGGAAAATCCCGACGCCGTGAAGGAGAACATCAAGAAGAAATTTCAGGAACAAAAGCTTCCCCTGGTGGATCAAGTGCTGGAGCTGGACGCAGAGAACCGCCGCACCATCCAGGAGGCCCAGGAACTGCGCACCGCCCGCAACACCAAGAGCAAGCAGGTGGGCGTACTGATGGGGCAGTCCAAGAAGGATCCCTCCAAGCTGGCGGAGGCCGAGGCGCTGAAGGCCGAGGTCAAGTCCGACGCCGACCGACTGGCCTTCCTGGAGGGCCGGGAGACCGAGCTGGCCGATCAGCTCCGCCGCATCCTTCTCCAGATCCCCAACATCATCGATCCCTCCGTGCCCATCGGCCCCGAC
Organism: Clostridium sp. ATCC BAA-442; assembly: GCF_964239415.1. Taxonomy (NCBI): domain Bacteria; kingdom Bacillati; phylum Bacillota; class Clostridia; order Eubacteriales; family Clostridiaceae; genus Clostridium; species Clostridium sp. ATCC BAA-442. The sequence goes on from NZ_CAXSQB010000017.1 coordinate 64,224, forward strand.
GACTCCTGCAACGTGGAGGTACAGCGCTTCGGCGAGGCGGCGATCCCCGCCTTTGAGATCCCCTACCACACCCAGATCATGGAGTCCTTCGACGGCATCGACATGGACGCCGCCGGCCGGGTGTCCGGCGCGGGCTTCTACTACCTGATGGGCGACATCGCCCGCCTGCATGAAGCGGTGCTGGCCTACGCCCGCGATTTCATGATCAACAAGGGCTTCACCTTCTGCATCCCCCCCTTCATGATCCACGGCAACGTGGTGGAGGGCGTCATGAGCCAGACCGAGATGGACGCCATGATGTATAAGATCGAGGGGGAGGATCTCTACCTCATCGGCACCTCCGAGCACTCCATGATCGGCAAGTTTATCGATCAGATCATCCCCGAGGACAAGCTGCCCCAGACCCTCACCTCCTACTCCCCCTGCTTCCGCAAGGAGAAGGGCGCCCACGGCATCGAGGAGCGGGGCGTCTACCGCATCCACCAGTTCGAGAAGCAGGAGATGGTGGTGGTGTGCAAGCCCGAGGAGTCCATGGAGTGGTACGAGAAGATGTGGCGCTGGTCGGTGGAGCTGTTCCGCTCTCTGGACATCCCCGTGCGCCAGCTGGAGTGCTGCTCCGGCGATCTGGCCGATCTGAAGGTCAAGTCCTGCGACATTGAGGCGTGGAGCCCCCGCCAGCAGAAGTACTTCGAGGTGTGCTCCTGCTCCAATCTGGGCGACGCCCAGGCCCGCCGCCTCAAGATGCGGGTCAAGGGCGAGAACGGCACCTATCTGCCCCACACCCTCAACAACACCGTGGTGGCCCCTCCCCGGATGCTCATCGCCTTCCTGGAGAACAACCTCCAGGCCGACGGCAGCGTGAAGATTCCCACCGCCCTGCGGCCCTATATGGGCGGCAAGGAAGTGCTGACGCCCAAGCAGTAAGCCGCCCTCTCACACATTAGAAAGGAGCGCCTCTGTCATGAAACACCGCTTATCGGCCGCCGTTCTCCTGCTCGCCTCCCCCCTGCTGCTGGGCGGCTGTGCCGCCGGCCCCCGGCCTGCGGAATCCACCCAGCCGGAGGAGACGCTCACCCAGGAGCAGATAGACGCCATCTCAGAAAAGTACGGCCTGGAATCCCCCACCCCGCACACGCCCTCCGTTGACGACATGGACTGGGGCTGGAGCGTCAAGAGTCCCTGAGCCATACCGCCCGTCTCACAGACTCCCAGCGGATAACCGGTACGCCAAAACGTCCCTTTTGTTCTCCGTGAAAAAGGAGGAATTGTCATGAAACGCGCGCTCTTCGCTCTGGCTTTGTCCGCATCTCTGCTCCTCTCCCCCGCTCTGGCGGCGGAGACCGCAACCTTTTCCGACGTGTCTGCCGGCGCCTGGTACGCCCCCTACGTGGAGGCCTGCGCCCAGGACGGACTCATGAACGGCACCGGAAATAACGCCTTTACCCCCGACGGTATTATGACGGAGGCGGAGACCGCCGCCCTGGCCGCCCGCATCCACTCCCTCCGCCACGGCGGCGACGGAACCTTTGAACCGGCCCCGGCGGAGTGGGGGCAGCTCACCATCCGCCTGCCCGACGGGAGCGCCCGCACCGACTATGTTGGGCCCGGCGGCTTTACCCCCACCCTCCAGGCCAAGGGCGGCCCAGAGCTGGCCATCACTCTGACCGATGATGAGCGGACTTGGGCCGCGGAGATGAATGGACAGGCCGCCTCGGTGGATCTCCCCAACAGTCAGAGCCACGAGGGTACCCTGCGCTACGATGCCCAGGCCGGAACCCTGTCCTTCCTGACCGGCTTCGGGGCCACCAGCAACGCCTACATCGCCGCCGCGGAGGCCGCCATGTCCATCCCCACCCCCCAGGAGTGGAGCCGGAGCGCGGCCTGGTATCTGGAGGAGAACGGCCTGCGGAACACCCAGGGCTTCCGGTTCAGCGAACAGCCCGCCACCCGGCTGGACTTCGCCCTGGCCATAGCCGCCTCCGCTGGGGAGCTGGAGGAGATCAACCAGGTAAGCACCGCCCCGGATATGACCGACCCCTTCTATTGGGACCGGATTGCCCCCCTCTACGCCGCGGGGATTCTCACCGGCGTGGACAGCTACGGCACCTTCAATCCGGAGGGCACCCTAACCCGGGCGGAGTGCGCCGCCATGGCGGCCCGCATCATCCGGCCGGAGCTGCGCCTCACCAACACCCAGGAGGCCCTCCCCGCTGCCCTGGCGGAGCTGGGCCGACCGGTTCGCCCCCTCCTGGCCGAGGACGAAGTGCTGGCTATCACCCAAGAGCCAACCCTGATCTACACCACGGATGGCCGGGTGCTAGACTGGGAGGGCCAGCTCCAGTGTGAGCTGGGCAGCTGCTACGACAGCTGGGAGATCTTCCGCTCCGACAAACTGGCCCGGGTGCGCAGAGACGGCCTGTACGGCTTCATCAACCTGGCGGGCGAGGAGATTGTCCCCTGCCAGTACGAGGCGGCCACCACCTACCACGACTGGGTGGTGCTGGCGGGCAGTCAGGAGGAGGGCTTCACCGCTTTCGACAAATCCGGAGAAGTGCTGGGCACCCTGGACGGCAGCGTCAACTACGATGACACCTCGGAAAAGCTTATCCAGTACATGGATGAGAGCACCGGCCTGTACGGCTATCTCAACCCCGACGGCTCGGTGGCCGTGGAGGCGGCCTATACCTCCGTCTCCCCCTTCTCCGGCGGGTACGCCGCCGTCCGGGACAAAAGCGGCCTGTATGGCTTTATCAATACCGAGGGGGAGCTGGTCATCCCCTGCCAGTTCGCCTATGTGGCCGATAGTTTCAGCTCCTATAAGGGCTACGCCGTGGTGGGCACCGCCGGAACCACCTCCGATCCCGCCCAGTACGACGGCAAGCTGGGCCTCATCAACACCGCCGGGGAGCTGGTGATCCCCATGGCATACGACTACCTGCAAAACTCCCCGGAATACATCTTCCCCTTTGCCCGGACCGGAGAGGACGGCACGGTGGTGAAGGGCTACCTCTCCCCTGACAGGACGGAACACGTGCCCGAGCTGCTGACCTCCCTGCCGGAAAACCAGTTCCCCGCCCCCTTTGCCAACAGTTACGCCCCCTTCCAGGACGGAGATCTCCAGGGCATGATGGATACACAGTTTGAGGTGGTGCTCCCCGCCGCCTTTGACAAGTGCGTCTCCGGCGCTTCCGGGGGACTGATCCTGGTGCTGCTGGACGGCATGTGGTATCAGGTTGATCCATAATTTGGAAATTTAAGGAGATTCTATGTCTGCAAAAGAAAAGACCACCGGCTTTTTGGCCGAATTCCGCAAATTCATTGCCCGGGGCAATGTGATGGATCTGGCCGTCGGCGTCATCATCGGCGGCGCGTTCAAGGGAATCACCGACTCCCTGGTAAACGACATCCTCAACCCGGTGCTCGGCATCTTTGCCGGGGACAATGAGGCCCTGGCTGGCCTGGCCATCCCCCTGCCCGGCGGCGGCGACCTCATGCTGGGCAGCTTTCTCAACGCCATCCTCAGCTTCCTGATTATGGCGTTTGTGGTGTTCTGCATCGTCAAGCTACTGAACCGTCTTCACAAAAAGGAGGAGGCCGCCCCTCCCCCGCCCCCCAAGCCATCGGCGGAGGAGGCGCTCCTCACGGAGATTCGGGATCTTTTAAAGGAGCAAAAAAATGGCTGAACTACCAGATAATAATAATCAGGAGGAGCCGTCCTCCTACACTCCCGCCTCCCCTGTCAAGCGGATCATCGCCTGGGTGGGCGTGGTCTACATGCTGATCTTTGTCGCCCTCAACCTCTACCCGTTTTTTCACGGCGGAACCTATCTCCGGGGGCTGGCCCCCCTGCTGGTCTGCCCCGGCGCCGCCGGACTGGCGGTGATTGCCGTCTGGCAGTTCCGCCGGCCGGAGTGCACCTACTCCAAAAAGGCCTGCATGGCCCTGCTGGCGGCGGCCTGTGTGGTGATCCTTGCCGTCGGCCTGGTGCAGGGCGTGCCCGCCCTGCTAGCCGGACTGGGGGTGTGAGCATGGAAGCGCGTATTGCCTCCGGCCTGACCGCCCTGGGCCTCACGCCCCCCGACGGGGCAGCGGCCCGGCTGGCCGAGTACGGCCGTCTGCTGCTGGAGCAGAACCAGGTCATGAACCTCACCGCCATCACCGAGCCCGACCAGGTGGCCGACCTGCACTTTCTGGACTCCGCCGCTCTGCTCACCCTGGGGGAGGACCTCCGGGGCAAGCGGCTCATCGACGTGGGCACCGGCGCGGGCTTCCCCGGCCTGCCCCTGCGCATCCTGGAGCCCAGCCTTCAGCTCACCCTGCTGGACAGCCTGGGCAAGCGGGTGAACTGGCTCGCCTCGGTGTGCGATACCCTGGGCCTGGAGGGGGTGGAGTGCCTTCACGCCCGGGCGGAGGAGCAGGCCCTTGTGGACGGCTACCGGGACGGCTTCGACTACGCCGTGTCCCGGGCCGTGGCCTCCCTGGAGCTCCTGTGTGAGCTGTGCCTGCCCTATCTGAAGGTGGGCGGCAGATTTCTGGCCATGAAGAGCGTGGACAGCGGCGAGGAGATCAACCGTGCCGCCCGGTGCATCTCCATCCTCGGCGGGCGGCTGCTGCCCAGTGTGGACTATGTCATTCCCGGCGCCAATGTGCGCCACCGGGTGGTGCTGGTGGAGAAGTGCGCCCCCACCCCCAAGGGCTACCCCCGCCGGTGGGCAAAGATACAGAAAGCCCCGCTGTAGCAGGAATTTTCTCACTACTCTGCACAAAAACCCATTGATTCCACTGTGGAAGTATGATATGGTATTTACGTCAAACAACGGGAGTGAACCTATGTCCACTGCAATTGTGATCACGTCGGGAAAGGGCGGCACGGGAAAGACCTCCATTACCGGCGGTGTAGCCTCCTGTCTGGCCGCGCTGGGCCACCGGGTGCTCTGCATCGACATGGATATCGGCCTGCGCAACCTGGACCTGACCTTGGGTCTGAGCGACCGGGCGCTGATGGACTTCACCGACGTGCTCTGCGGCCGATGCACACTGGAGCGGGCCGCCGTCCCCCACCCCGTCATCCAGGGCCTGTTCCTCCTCACCGCCCCCGTCACCCTGCCCGAAGCGCCGCTCAGCGAGGCGGCCATGAAGGAGCTGATTCACCGGGCCAGGGAGGGGTACGACTACATCCTGATGGATTCGCCAGCAGGGCTGGGCGAGGGGTTCCGTCTGGCCTGCTGTGCGGCGGACCGGGCCGTGGGGGTTTCCACGACCGACGCCTCCGCCCTGCGGGACGCCCAGCGCACGGTTTCGGTACTCCGGAACCGCATCCCCCGCATCCATCTGGTGGTCAACCGGGTACAGCCCCGGCTGCTCCGCCGCCTTCACACCACCATTGACGACGCCATGGACGCCGCCGGCCTGCCCCTGCTGGGCATTGTGCCGGAGGATCCCCAGGTGATGCTGTGCGCCAACCAGGGCCAGCCCCTCATTCTCCGGGCCAGCCGGGGCGCCGCCGTCGCCTATCTCAACATTGCCAAGCGCCTGCTTGGCCAGAAGGCCCCCCTTATGAAAATACGATAAGCGCAACACGCTGTGGAAGAGAGGTTAGTACGATGAATATTGCCCTGATGAGCCATGACCGGAAAAAAGAGCTGATGGTGCAGTTCTGCATTGCCTACTGCGGCATTCTCTCCAAGCATACCATCTGCGCCACCAACACGACTGGCCGCCTGGTGGCCGAGGCCACCGGCCTGCCTGTCCAGCTCTTCCTCTCCCACGAGCACGGCGGCAGCCAGCAGATCGGCGCCCGCATCGCCTACAACGAGATCGACATGGTGCTTTTCTTCTCCGACCCCCAGTCCAATGATCTGGACGCGGATCTGAAGTATATCACCACCCTCTGCGACCAGTACAACATCCCTTTCGCCACCAATGTGGCCACGGCGGAGATCCTCATCCACGGCCTGGAGCGGGGGGACCTGGACTGGCGCGATATCATCAACCCCAAGACCAAGCCCTTTACCGCCTGAGCCGTAGCTCGTTCCGTCCCCCCGCTCCAGGCCGTGGATGAGGATCTCCGCCGTGGCCACA
>NZ_CAXSQB010000017.1:70313-73436 GCF_964239415.1 Clostridium sp. ATCC BAA-442
GGCGTATGCCGCCCAAGGCCGACGAAATTTAGTTCCGGCGGTCGCAAATAAAATCATCAGGGTCCCCGCACGGTGCAAGGCACCGGGTGGGGCGCGGGGGGATCTGGACTGGCGCGACATCGTTAACCCAAAAACCAAGCCCTTTACCGCGTAACTGGGCGGTTCCCGGTTGACTTTTTCCCCGCTTTGGGGTAGTATTGTGGAGCAAAAACCGCCCTGACGGGGCAAGTACCGCCCACACCGCCGCAGCAGAGAAGGACGCCTCCGGCTGAAAGCGTCCGCGGCAGGAGGCCGGGAGACGGCCTTACCAGCGGGCCCGGAGACGGGTGTGGTCCCCTTCCCGCAACAGAAGGACAGAGGGAGCGGAATTCCGCTCTGAACATGGGTGGCACCACGAAAGCAGGCGCTTTCGTCCCGTGGAAGGGGACGAGAGCGCCTTTTTACGGCCCAACCTGCGGCCTCTGAATCCCCCGCCGCCCGGTAGGGGCCGACGCCCCAGGGCGGCCTCTCTTGCCCCTCTGGGGCAATTCACCTTCTGCCCACATCGGCCCGGCCATTGTGGAGACGGGACGCACCCTGTCCGGCTTCATGGCACTGCTGACCCCAGCGGGTCGGTGCCCCGCCGGGGCCCCTCTTTTTCATCCAAACAAGCCGAAGTGAATTCGGACTGTTCCAAGGTTTTGCTGCGCAAAACGCTTGACGCCGCTTCCGCGGCGGCGCGGGCAGCAGCCTCAATTACTGTTAAAAAGGAGCATCACTATGGCCCAGATCAAACCCCGCACCCTGTCCGGCTTCATGGAGCTGCTGCCCGCGCGGCAGGTACAGTTCGACCGGATGGTGGAGATTCTGCGCAAGTCCTATTCCCTGTACGGCTTCACCCCCCTGGATACCCCGGCCATCGAGGCGGCCGAGGTGCTGCTGGCCAAGGGCGGCGGCGAGACGGAGAAGCAGATCTACCGCTTCACCAAGGGCGACTCCGACCTTGCCCTCCGCTTTGATCTCACCGTGCCTCTGGCCAAGTATGTAGCCCTGCACCAGAATGAGCTGACCTTCCCCTTCCGCCGGTTCCAGATCTCCAAGGTCTACCGGGGAGAGCGGGCGCAAAAGGGCCGCTACCGGGAGTTCTACCAGGCGGACATCGACGTCATCGGCGACGGCAGCCTGGACATCACCAACGAGGCAGAGATCCCCTCCATCATCTACAAGACCTTTACCGCCCTGGGCCTGCGCCGCTTCAAGATCCGGGTCAACAACCGGAAGGTACTCAACGGCCTGTTCGCCATCCTGGGCCTGGAGAAGCAGGCCGGGGACGTGATGCGCACCATCGACAAGCTGGAGAAGATCGGCCCGGAGAAGGTGCGCGCCATCCTGACGGACGACTTCGCCGTACCCGGCGGGGCGGCCGACGCCCTGCTCGCCCTCCTGGCCGCCGGCGATCCCATGGCCGCGCTGGAGCCCTTCAAGGGGAAGAACGAGCTCTTCGATCTGGGCGTGGCCGAGCTGGAGACCGTGATCAGGTATATGTCCGCCTTCGGCGTGCCGGAGGAGCACTTCATGGTGGATCTCACCATTGCCCGCGGCCTGGACTACTACACCGGCACCGTGTACGAGACCGTCATGCTGGATCACCCGGAGGTGGGTTCCATCTGCTCCGGGGGCCGTTATGATAACTTGGCGGAATATTATACCGATAAACAACTCCCCGGAGTCGGTATTTCCATCGGTCTGACCCGCCTGTTCTCCGTACTGGAGGCCCAGGGCTATCTGAACGACGCCCTGGTCACCGCCCCGGCGGACGTGCTGATCCTCCCCATGACCGAGGAGCTCTCCCCCGCCATCTCCTTCGCCACCGCTCTGCGGGACGCGGGGGTGCGCGCCCAGCTCCACTGTGAGAAGAAGAAGTTCAAGCAGAAGCTGTCCTATGCGGACAAGCTGTCCATCCCCTACGCCGCCTTCCTGGGGGAGGACGAGATTCAGCAGAACAAGGTGACGGTAAAGGATCTGACCACCGGGCAGCAGCAGACCGTGACGGCCGGGGAGGCCGTGGCCCTGGTACAGGCCGGGCTGGCGGCCCGGGCGGGCGGTACTCCCATCCAGGAGCCGGAGGCCTGATGGAACTTTCTCCCCATGTCCCCGTCTAAATGGGGAAAACCCGACGTACAGGAGGAAATGTTCCATGAAAAAGCAGCTCATCGCCCTGGCCCTGTCCACCGCCCTGCTGGCAGGCTCCTCCGCCGCCATCGCGCCGGAGGAGGCCTTCCCCGCCGTCAACACCTATCCCGGCTTTGCCGATGTGGCCGGTTCGGCCTGGTACGCCGCCACCGTACAGACCTGCTATGAGGTGGGCCTCATGACCGGCACCGGCACCGGCTTTGCCCCCGACCAGGTGCTCACCGTGGGCGAGGTGGCCGCCATCGCCGCCCGCATGAACGAGGCTATTACCGGCGACTCCATTTACCTGGTGGATTCCACCCTACCCTGGTACACCTCCTATGTGGACTATCTGGAAAAACTGGGGGTGGAGGTGCCCGATCCCGTCAAGCAGGCCACCCGCCAGGAGTTCATCGCCATGCTTGCCGCCGTGGTGCCCGAGGATATGCTGACCCCCATCAACCAGATCACCGCCCTGCCCGACACCGCCGACGCCGCCGTGCTGTCCTTCTACAACGCCGGAATCCTCACCGGCGTGGACGACTGGGGCACCTTTGCCCCCGGCAAGACCCTCACCCGGGCGGAGACCGCCGCCATGGTGGCCCGGGTCGCCCGGCCGGAGCTGCGGGAGAGCTTCTCCCCCGCCGACTACGCCATGTTTACCGCCGCCTACCTCAAGCCCGCCGACGTGCTCTTCACCAACGGCGTCACCGCCGGGCAGTATCTGCCCTATGTCCAGGCCCTCATCGACGGCCTGGAGGCCGACTGCGCCGCCCAGGGCATGGAGTTCAACTGGTTCAACACCGTGGACGGTGTGACCTTCCTGGACTATGTGGAGGACACCGCCCTGGCCCACTTCGGCGTCACCGCCAAGGACGGCACCCAGCTCTACCAGGACTTCGACATGCAGGTGTATTACAGCCGCTATCTGGATCAGAAGGGATAAGCTCCGGGCGGGTGTAGGCACCCGCC
>NZ_CAXSQB010000018.1:0-72584 GCF_964239415.1 Clostridium sp. ATCC BAA-442
CCCCCCCCCCCCCCCCCCCCCCCCCCCCCCCCCCCCCCCCCTTTTTGTTCCGTTCATGTCTCCTGGAGCATCCAAATTGGGAACAGCACGCCGTATACTGTATCCAGGGAGTCGCGGCCGGCCTCAATGGTGCCGCCCGGCCCGTCCAGAACGGTCACGGTGCAGACCGTCTCGGACAGATACTCCGCCTCGGCCAGCTTCTCCCGGAAGAGGGCCAGCGCATCCTCCGCCCAGGCCGCGTCATAGGCCGCATATCCCTCGTCTGTGGACGTATCCCCGGTGTAGCCCGCGTTGAACGCGTCCAGCCGCTCCCAGAGTGCATCGTTTACCCGCGCCAGCGCATCCACGGGCCGCACCGTTATCTCCACCTCGGAACCGTTTCCCGTCGGGACGGCGGCCCCCACGGTATAGTCCGCCTTGGCGTACAGCTCCTTCAGCAGGCCGGCCGCCTCTCCGCGGATCTCCTCGGTGGGGAATTCAATTATCAGCAGGTTGCAGAGCGCCTGTACGTTCTCCTCCGCAATTTGGGCGGACAGGCTCTCCTCCGTCTCCCCCAGGGCGGTCAGAAACTCCGGGTCATACCCACGCCCCAGTCGGGCATCCAGCAGGCACTGGACATAGCGGGCCGCGCCGAAATCGGCGGGCACGCCCGGCTCCACCTGGCCGGAGAGCACCTCGAGGCGCTCTACCGTCTCCCCCGCCGGAGGCGTGGTGACGGGCTGCGCAGCGGTTTCCGTGACCCTCCCGTTCAGGCTTAGCTCCACCTTCCCGATGTAAGCCCCAGTGAACTCCATCTCCAGCTCCAGACGCCCCGGAGCGGCATCCAGGGTAAAGCCGGCGTCGGCTGGGATGCCCAGCACATCCAGCTCCATCTGTCCGCTGCCGTCCAGCTTCTCCAGCGCACCGCCCCGCAGGACCGCCTCCCCATGCATGTCCAGAGCAGGCAGCCCCTCCACAGCGGGCGCGTCCTCCATAACACCCAGCATACGGGCCCGCTCCAGCAGGGCGGGCAGATCCACCGCCCAGCGATAGGTGGTCCGTCCACCGGAGGCGCTGCGGGTGAAGTTGCCGTCGTCCAGGAGCAGGCGGACGGGCAGGGCGGAGTCCATCACCGTCTCCCAGGGGCTGGAGCGGTAGTAATACCAGCTATGGCCGTACGCCTCCACCAGCAGCTCGCCCAGCGTCCCGGGGAGCGACAGGGTGTTCACGGCAGGCAGCTCCCCCACCTGAGTACTCACCCAAACGTCATCAGGTAACGGCTCTCCCTCCAGGCTATAGAGCTGTACGCCCTTTTGGTAGAGGGTGCCGCTCTCCCGGTCGTAGAGGGTGACGCTGTGGTTTTCGAGCTGGGCCAGCTCCTCCGGGGAGAGACCCGCAAAGAGGGTGTCCCCCAGACCGCCCAGATCCACCTGCTGCTCCTGCTCCATGCGGTAGCTGCCGTCCCGGGTGAGCTGTTTCACTTCCATCGTCAGCGAGGCGGTGTCGTGCTCCTCCTCCCCGTACAGGGTGGCGGAGAGGCGCATGGATGCTGTGGACTCATAGCCCTTGCCCGCCTCGCGGGGAATGGTATCCCGTATCGCAGCCCAAATCCCGTTGGCGGCGGTAAACCGGCTGTCCAGCTCCGCCGTCAGGGCGGCGTAGTCGGTCAGATGGGCCGCCTCATAGGTATCGTCCCAGTATACGTCCAGCCCCAGTGCCTCCGCCGCGGCCCGGACGGGGATGTAGGTGTGCCCATCCTGTACAAAGGGGGCCGCCCCCATGTCCAAGGTGGTGATCCGCCCGCCCTGGGTGACGGTCAGCTCAGTGGCCCCCAGGACCAGCTCCAGGCTGTCGCCGTTCTCCAGCACCGCCGCGATGCGGCTCCCGTCAAAGGCAACCTCCGCCCCCAGCCCCTCCAGAAAGGCCCGGAAGGGCACCATGGTGCACCCCGACGCGGCCAGGGGGGCCGTGCCGCCGAAGTCCAGATACGCCCCGTTCAGGCTCACATTGATGCCGTCGGGGTAGGGCATTCCCATTTCCTCCTTCTCCACCCGGAGGTACTCGTCCCAGGGGTCCCCGAAACGGGCATAGCTCCACCGATCGTAGTCCTCGTTGTACCGGTTCAGCGCCGCCCACATCTGGGCGTCGTACTCCGTCCAGTAGTCGTCCCACTGGCCGTCCGTCCAGGTCTCCTCCGCCGCGTCCTTCTGCTCCTGGGGCCACTCGCCCCAGGGGCCATACTGCTGGTACAGGCTGAGTTCGGCGTCCCCCTCCGCCGCCAGCGCCGGGGTAAGGCAGCCCAACAGCAAAAGGGCCGCCAGGGACAGGGCAAGTCTCCGTTTCATGGGTACAGCCTCCTGTCTATTTCGTTTTCCAAACTCATCGTATCACTTTTCTCTACCTTTGTCCATCCTCCTGCCCATTTTTTCATGCTTATTTCAGCTCAACCCGGATATCACCAAACAGAACATGATCCACCCGTTCCAGGGGGACGGGCGCGTCAAAGTAGGTGGTGCCCTCCATAAAGGTCCCGCCCGCCGTGCCGCTGCCGCCATCCACAGGGATTTCCGTCCCGTCGGCCAGCACCAGGCGGATCCCGGTGTCGGCCAGGGTGGCGCTCTCCGGGGTGTCATAGTGCATGCGGTAGGTGAGGCTGAGGGAGGAGAAGGACAGCTTTTCCAGCACCAGTGTGTTCTGGTGCGTCTCATCGTACCACACCGCCTCAGCGGTGTCCGCTTCCACCACCGCTCTGGGTTCGCCGGGAATCTCCAGACGGCAGCCACCGTACTGGAGGTGATCCAGCTCACGCAAATCCAGGGGCGCGTCAAAATTGCGGACGCCGGTAAAATAGTCGGTTCCGCCCTGTCCGTCGGGGCCGTGACTGCCCTTCCCACCGCCGCCGTCAATCGTCACGGAGGACCCGTCCTTGTAGACCAGTTCCAGTTGGAGATCGACAAACTCCCAGCTTTCCTCCACTGGGTAGGAGATGGTATAGGAGGCCGCCAGGGGGGAGAGCGTCAGTCCCTCCAGGGTGACCATCCGCTCCGTCTCCTCATCCCATCGGACGGCCCCTATGGTGTTGATCTCCACCTCCTTTCCCTGGTAGAAGGAGTCCAGGGAGAAGCTCCACTCCCCCTCCAGATACGTCTTCCCGGCATCCTCCGGCTCCCGGGGGCAGAGAATCAGGCCGGTGATGGTCAGGGTCTTGGAGGTGCCGTCCACCCAGTTGGCCCCGTTTGGTCCGCCCAGAAGCATGAACACCAGCTCCAGGGAGTTGTCCCCCGGGGTGTCGTCCGGGAGGAAGCGGGCCTTCTGCATGCCCCAGTTGAGCCGCTCCCCGGTGTCCGCGTCGACCAGCTCCACATCGTGGGCGATGTGATCCTCCTGCTCCCCCATGTCGGGCAGGACGGTGCCCTCCGGGGCCTCCAGCCGCAGGCGGAGGTAGAGGGTGTGCTCGTCGGCGACGGCGGCCAGGGGGGTGAGGGTGACGCCGTTGCTGGTGACGGGGGGCAGGTCGGTGGCGCCGATCTGATCCAGCAGCTCCTTCTGCCCGCCGTTCAGCGGGGCGCTCTCCAGGGTGAAGAAGGGGTCGAACAGCTCTCCCGGCCCCCAGAGGTGATAGGCCGCCATGGCCGATACGGTGAACACCGCCGCCAGGGCGGCGCAGGCCAGCAGCCGGACGCCCATGCGCCGGCGGGGCCGCTTGGTTTGTCTGATTTGTTCCATCGTTTTCTCCTTGATCCGCTCCGGGGACATCCCGGCGGGCGGCGGCAGCTCCACCGAGCCGTCTTCCCAGCCGTCCAGCAGGTCAGTCATCCGCACAGGCACAGGAATACCCCCTTTCCATCAGCAGCTCCTTCAGCTTCTTCCGCCCCCGGTGCAGGCGCACCTTCACCGTGGACGGCGGCATGGCCAGGGCCGCTCCGATGTCGGCGGCGGTCTGGCCGTAGTAGTAATGGCGCAGGAAGATGGCCCGATCCTGGGGCGGAAGTCCGTTCAGCAGCGCCCGGATCAGCTCCGCCCGCTCGGCCTGCTCCACGGCCTCCGCCGGGCCGGGCCGCCGGTCGGGCTCCAGCGCCAGCCAGTCCTCCTCCAGAGGCAGCTCACCGCCCAGCGCCCGCAGGCGGTTGAGGGCCTTGTTGCGCACCACCCGGCCCAGCCAGGGGCGGAGCTTGCCCGGTTCCACCTGCCCGGCGTGCTCCCACAGGGCCAGGAAGGCGTCGGACACCACCTCCTCCGCGTCTCTGGGGCGGCCCCGCAGAACAGAGCCCGCCAGGCCGCAGGCAAAGCCCATGTCCCGGTCCATCAGCTCCTCCAGGGCGGAGGGGTCCCCCCGCCGCAGGCGGCGCAACAGCTCCCGCTCCTCCAACCATACCACCTCCCTGCTCCGGTTTCGAGCGCGCTCTCACTGATCTTAACACAGAAACCGCCCCTGCGGTTTCACAGACTGTCAAAGAACCTTTCCCGGAGGAAAGCCTCGCAGAGTTCCTGCGGCCGCAGCCGCAGGAATCAAATGAAAATCCGTCATTTCCGGGGACATGCGCCTCGGAAATGACACCGCTCGCGCAAGATGGGCCGACTTTTCCCTCAGGAATCGAGGTCCATCTTGCGCGCATCCCTCTCAAAAAAGTGGCCGTGGCCACTTTTTTGACACGCTGAGAAACCGCCCCTGCGGTTTCATCCCTTCCCCTCCTTTTTCCCGGCGCGCCGCGTTCCGACCATATTTTTCCAAATACTGGGTTATACTGTCACTCAACGAGGGCGGACAAGCCTGATTTGGAAAAGGAGACGGAACCATGGCGACAAAAGAGAAACTCAAGACAAAGGCGGCCCGTGTCCGGGAGGAGGCCCGGGAGACCGGCAAGGTCATTCTGCGCGCCCCCGCCCTGGTGCGGGCGGCCGAGTGCGTCATCCGCTTCCTGCTGGGGGCCATGCTCTCCGGGGCGGAGATTTTCGGCGGATACGCCCCCTTCGGGCTGGGGCTGGTGGCGGCCTCCGGCTCGGGGCTGGACGGCTTCTGCGCCCTGCTGGGGGCCTGCTTCGGCTATCTCTCCTTCCAGGGCTTCGCCGAGGGGCTGCGGTACGTGGCCGGCTGCATCCTGGCCTTCTCCCTGGCCTTTGCCTTCTTCGACGTGAAGGCTTACCGCAAGAGCTGGTTCATGCCCCTGGCGGCGGCGGGGATGGACGGCATCACGGGCTTTGTGTACTTATCTGACCGGGGCTGGTCGCCAGAGGGCCTGATCTTCTTCGGCACCGAGCTGCTCCTGTGCGGGGCGTCGGCCTACTTCTACCGCATCGCCTTCACCCCCTGGACGGAGCAGCGGGAGGAGGAGGGCCTCACCCCCCGGCAGACGGTGAGCCTGCTCATTCTGGCGGGCACCCTGCTGCTCACCCTGTCCAAGATCACCCTGCTGGGCGACCTGTCGGTGGGCCGCTGCGCCGCCGCGGCGGCGGTGATGGCCACCGCCTGCAAGGGCGGCATCGGCGTGGGGGCCACGGTGGGGGTGGCCTGCGGCCTTGGGATGGATCTGGCGGCGGGGGGCATGCCCTTCTACTCCATGGCCTTTGCCCTCTCCGGGGTGATGTGCGGGGTGTTCCACCGGCAGGGGAGGCTGGCCGCCGCCCTGGCCTACGTGCTCTCCAATGCCCTGGCGGTGCTGTGGACCTGGTCGGAGGGCCTTCACCTCTCCCTGCTCTACGAGGTCTTTATCGCCTCGGTGGTCTTTCTGGTCCTCCCCGAGCGCGCCCTGCGCCAGGTGGGGGCGCTGGTGGCCCGGGAGCCCCGGCACGACACCCAGGAGCGGGCCCGCGCCTATGTCCGCGCCCGGATGGAGGCCACGGCAGCCGCCTTCAAGAGCCTGTACGAGTCCATGCGGTCGGCCTTCCACCCCGCCGCCCCCAATGACAACGACGCCGCATCCGTCTTCGATCGGGCGGCCGGGCGGATCTGCAAGCGCTGCCCTCTGCAAACCGCCTGCTGGCAGCGGGACTACGTCTCCACCTTCAACGCCCTCAACGACGCCCTCCCCGCCATGCTGGAGCGGGGCCGGGGGGAGAGTGGAGACTTCCCCGCCTACTTCTCCAACCGCTGCATGAAGTTCCCGGAGTTTCTCTCTGCCGCCAACGAGGAGCTGGCCGCCCTGCTGTGCCGGCGGCAGTTCCAGAGCCGCCTCAGCGAGAACCGCTCGGCGGTGTGCCGCCAATATGCCGAGCTGGCCGGGGTGCTGAACACGGCGGCGGCCGAGCTGGGGGCGGAGCTGGTACCCGACCCGGTGCGGGAAAAGCGCCTGCGGCAATACCTGACCGCCCAGGGCATTGATTGCCGCCTGGCCGCCTATTACGACCAGGCCGGGCACCTCCGCCTGGAGCTGGAGGGGGCGGGGCTGGCCCCCCTCCGCACCGAGGAGGGGACAGCCAAGCTTTCCAAGCTGGTGAACTTCCCCCTCCGGGCCGTGGAGGAGGGCCGCCGGGACCGGCTGGTGCTGGTACAGAGCGAGCCGTTGATGGCCGTGGCCGGGGTGGCCGCCAAAAAGAAGGACGGCCAGACCGTATCCGGCGACACAGGGGCCTGGTTCAAGCACGACGACGGCTCCCTCTATGTGCTCCTGTGCGACGGCATGGGCTCCGGCTCCCTGGCCGAGCAGGAGAGCGCCCTGGCCGTCCGCCTGCTGGAGCAGTTTCTCCGGGCGGGCGTCCGGCCGGAGAACGCCCTGCGCACCCTCAACTCCGCCCTGGCCCTGCGCAACGACGAGGCCGCCGGCGGCTTCACCACCATCGACCTGCTGCGGGTGGATCTGTTCACCGGTGAGGCCGGGGTGTACAAGTACGGCGCCGCCCCCACCTATGTGAAAAAGGGCTACTCCGTCAGCCGCATCACCGGCACGGCCCTCCCCGCCGGCCTCACCGCCGGGGAGGGGGTCTCCCCCCCCCCCCCCCCCCCCCCCCGACGACCGCACCGCTCTGGTCCTCAAGCTCGCCCGCCGGAACGGATGAAACAGCAGCCCCCGGAACCAAAAGGTTCCGGGGGCTGTTTTTTGTAGTCCGGCAGGTGCTCTCTGTTTGAAAACCTCTACCTTTTCAAACAAACGTCTGTCCTCATATTTTTACATAATATACCACAAATGAAGGGCAAAAACAAGCGCTATTGCTAAAAATTTAGCAATAGCTTTTGTTTTGTCTGCATGTTTTGACACTTCTGCCCGCAGGCTGAAAAAGCAGAGGTTTCCCAACAAAGCCCGAAAGAGGCGCAGCTCCTCGCCCTCCCCCTCCAAATGGTCATCCATTTTCGGATGTTTATATAGAGGCACCTGTTTTGAATAAGGAGGAACGTTTTTTATGAAAAAGCGAGTCTTGTCAGCGCTGCTCGCCCTTTCCACGCTGCTGACAACAGCACCCGCCGCATATGCGGCAGAGCCTGCCACCCAGTCGGACGGCGCCGAAATCGACTGGCCGGAGCCGACCTGCACCGTGGACTACAAGCCGCAGTCCGACACGGTAAGCTGTGAATTTGTCGAAGAAACCGGGGACGCGCCCGCCAAGCTGGTCTACACCATCCAGGAGGGTGCAGAGGGCGACCAGGTTCTCGAACTGAGCAAGCTGGCGGACGCCCTTGCAGATACCGTGCAGTATCCTGGTGACGCGGCGCAGTTTGACATTGAAATCCACAATGAGTCCGGGAATTCCTACCGCTACAAACCCGGCAGCTTCACCCTGGCATCCGCCGATACAAGCGGCATGGAACAGAGTGAACTGCTCCCCGTGCTGGGCTATGACGGACAGTGGATCCCCTTCCGTTTTACCAGCAGCATGGTTTCCAACCAGATGCTCAAAGACCTGTTTAACACCAGCTCGGTCAATATTTCGCTTGAGCAGATTGTCACCCTCTACGACACCCTGGCGGAAGAGGGTTATGACAGCCTGACAAACTACTTTGTGGCCTGGTATAACAAGAAGAACAGCACGGATTACGCCTCTTTTGACGCGATCATGGCGGTCGCCCCCGCCTTCTTTGAGGATATCCAGAAGGGCAATGCCATGAAATTCTCCTGCACCGCTGAACAATTTACTGAGTTAGAGGAGGCACACCCTGAAGTGATGCGCTGGGCCTACTTCCCCTCCGGAAAGGGGCCGGGAGACACCTTCCAGCTAAAGTGGCCGGAGTCCGGGCTTCAGACTGCCGGTTATGACGGCTGGTACCAGTCCATGTTTGCCTTCGCCTTCGGCGACGATATGGCCAACCTGAGCACATCCCCCTCCGGCCACACGTCCTGCCATGAGCGGGGCGTCGGCGACTACATGGAGGGAACCGACCTCTGGGAACAGACCGACGCATATTTCCGCGGGGACGGCCAGGCTCTGGCCCCCGAGTCCGGCTCAGTACTGAGCTACAGCGGCAAGTGGGCGCTGGATGGACCATGTATCAGGAACGCATATGCAAATTATGAATTCTCTTTCTACGGCTCCATCACCCTGGAGGAGGTCGGTCCGGTTACCATTACGCCGGTGGATATGACCCTGTATATCGGCGGCAGCTCCGACTATTGGGAGGACGTCGACGGCACCCACCTTCCCGACGCCGACAGCGGAATCCCCGCCCCCCATTTCTACGTGGAGAGCAGCGAAATCCCGGCGGAGCATCTGGCTGGCATCACCTTCCACGGCACCGGCGCGGACGGTACGGAAAAGTCCTGGAAGCTGGCGCCCTACGGCGGCGAAGGGGGCCAGCAGGCCATCGGCGAGGACGGCCGAAAGGTGTGGGATATCGTCTCGGCGGACCCCGCCACCGCCGCCGATGCCTCCTGCCTCTACTTTGCGGATGAGGCGTGCACCATTCCCGCCAGTACAGACAACATCGCCGGAAACCACTTCACTCACCTCTATGCCGCCATCAGCACATCCGACGCCAGCGGTGCGGGCAACCCCGGCCTGTATGCCGAGGTGAACGGCCAGAAATACGCCCTGCGGTACGGCGTTGGCACGCTGACCGTCCGCTCGGTGACCAATGACGCCACCGGGGGTGAGCCCTACACCTTCGACGCAGTTCACAGTGCGCACAGCACCGTGGAGGCGGCCGCCGGCGACACAGCCGCAGCGGAGACCGCCACGGACGGCG
This sequence comes from Clostridium sp. ATCC BAA-442, assembly GCF_964239415.1. NCBI lineage: Bacteria > Bacillati > Bacillota > Clostridia > Eubacteriales > Clostridiaceae > Clostridium > Clostridium sp. ATCC BAA-442. Next base: position 9,092 of record NZ_CAXSQB010000018.1, read on the forward strand.
GCTCCAACGCGGGCGTAGTTGCGCCCGCGGGCACGAAGTACACCGTCAACGGCCACGAGAACTGGGCGATGGTGGGCGATGAGCAGCCAAGCATCCTGTTCGACGACGTGCTCAGCAGCTACGAGCTGGACGGCGGCGCGGAATCCGAGGTGGGCCAGACCATGCTGGAAAAGGCCGTCATCGACAACGCCGACGCGCTTGGTCTGGACAACCCCAACGACCGCCAGTATGAGAGCAAATACTTCGACTTGGTGGACGCCGGAGACGGCAACGTCTGGGTCAAGGCTGACCGGCAGCTCGTCATCTACTGGCCCTACCCCGACGGGATCACCTATGAGACGGCGGGCAGCTATGACTTCGACGTGTTCCACTTCACCGGCCTGCACCGCGAGTACACAACCAACGGCGAGGTGCAGGCGATGGTGAATCAGGCGGCCGCAAACATCAACAATGAAAAGGGCGAGGCCGCCAGCAACAAAACGCTCTCCCTGCAGGTGGAGGAGGTCGTGCTGACCGAGCACGGCATCCAGCTCATTGTGGATCAGGACCGTTACGGCTTCTCCCCCTTTGTGCTGTCCTGGGCAAAAAAGGACACCGGCGGCGGGGATCACGGCGGCGGGGATCACGGCGGCACCACCTACTACACCCTGCGCTATGAGAGCAACGGCGGCACGAAGTACGACAGTGAGCGGTACCGCCGCAACACCCTGGTAGAGCTGGACAAGCAGCCCGTCCGGGAGGGCTACACCTTTACCGGCTGGTACGCCGACAAGGCCCTGACCGAGCCCATCGACGACATCCGCATGACCTCCAACAAGACCGTGTACGCCGGCTGGGAAAAGACCGGCGTGCCCGACCGGCTCAACGGCGACGACCATTTCGCCTACATCATCGGCCGGGACGACGGCCTGGTTCACCCCGAGGCCACCATCACACGGGCCGAGGTGGCCACCATCTTCTTCCGCCTGCTCACCGACGAGGCCCGGGCGGAGTACCTGACCGAGACCAGCCCCTTCCACGACGTGGCCCCCGACGCGTGGTACGCCACCGCCGTGGCCACCATGGAGGCCATGGGCATCGTGGAGGGCCGCGCCCCCGCGGTCTTTGACCCCGACGCACCCATCACCCGGGGCGAGTTCGCGGCCATCGCGGCCCGCTTTGACAGTGCGCCCTATGACGGCGCGGACCGCTTCACCGACATCGGCGGCCACTGGGCGGCGGAGTACATCAACCAGGCGGCGGTGAAGGGCTGGGTGGAAGGCCAGCCGGACGGCAGCTTCGCCCCTGACCGGAGCATCAGCCGGGCCGAGGCGATGACACTGGTGAACCGGGTGCTGGGCCGCCTGCCCGAGACCGCGGACGATCTGCTGGACGGCATGATCACCTGGCCCGACAACCCGCCGGATGCCTGGTACTATCTGGCGGTCCAGGAGGCCACCAACAGCCACGACTACGGGCGCAAGGCCGACACTGTCCACGAAACCTGGACCGGCCTCCAGCCTGTGGAGGACTGGACACGCTACGAGCAGTAAGCCTGCTTTTCCGCAAAAAAACGCCTGTACCGACATGGTACAGGCGTTTTTTTGCGCTGTCTTACTGCTTGGAGAAGTGCTCCTTGCCGACGCCGCAGAGAGGACATACCCAGCTCTCAGGCACGCTCTCCCAGGCGGTGCCGGGGGCCACGCCGTTGTCGGGATCGCCCTCAGCGGGGTCGTACACGTAGCCGCAGATATCGCAGACATACTTATCCATGGTTATAGTCTCCTTTTTGATCAAATCGCAATTCATAGTATCACCCGGAGGCCGGGAATCCATGCCTTGCCGAACCCCCGCCTTTGTGGTATGATACATTTACTATTTATAACACATTGGGGGACACTGTGAAAATAGGCAAAATCACCATAAATTCAAAGCTGGCTTTGGCGCCCATGGCCGGAGTGACCGATCTGGGCTTCCGGACGGTGTGCCGGGAGCTGGGGGCGGGGTACACCGTGACGGAGATGGTCAGCGCCAAGGCCCTGTGCTATCAGGACAAAAAATCCCTTCCCCTGCTGGAGCTGGGCGAGGGGGAGCACCCGGCGGCGGTGCAGCTCTTCGGCAGCGACCCTTACTGCATGGAGCAGGCGGCGGGCATCGCCGCGGAGAAGTCGGGGGCGGACATTCTGGATATCAATATGGGCTGTCCGGTGCCCAAGGTGGCCAACTCCGGGGATGGCTCCGGCCTGATGAGGAACCCCGAGCTGGCGGTGAAGGTGGCCGAGGCGGTCATCCGGGGGGCGGGCGGACGGCCCGTCACCGTCAAATTCCGGCTGGGCTGGGACAAGGGCTCCATCAACTGCGTGGAGTTCGCCCAGGCCATGGAGGCCGCCGGTGTGGCCGCCGTGGCGGTCCACGGCCGCACCAAGGTGCAGATGTACTCCGGCCGGGCCAACTGGGACTATATCCGGGCGGTAAAGGAGGCCGTGTCCATCCCCGTCCTCGCCAACGGCGATGTCTTTGAGCCGGAGGACGCGGTTCACATTCTCAAATACACCGGGGCCGACATGGCCATGCTCGGCCGGGGCTGCTTCGGCAATCCCTGGCTCTTTGCGCGGGCCCAGGCCGCCCTGGAGGGGCGGCCGGTCCCGCCCCTGCCGCCGCTGGCCCGGCGGTGCGAGACGGCGGTGCGGCAGTTCCGCCTCTCCGCCGCTCAGAAGGGAGAGCACATCGCCTGCCTGGAGGCCCGGAAGCACTACGCCTGGTACCTCAAGGGGGTTCCCTACGCGGGGTATTATAAGGAACAGATCAGCAAAATCTCCACTCTGGAGGACATTGACCGCATCACCGCAGGCATACAGCGGGATCTGAGGGACTGACCGCCGGCAAACGCGCCGGCAAGGAGGTGAGAAAGGCATGACCGAGGAACAGGCGCTGGTACAGCGGGCCCGGCAGGGGGACGAGGGGGCCTTCGCCGCCCTGGTGGAACAGAATCAGGGGCGCATCTACCATCTGGCCCTGCGTATGACGGGCAATCCCGACGACGCGGCGGAGCTGTGCCAGGAGGCCTTTCTCAACGCCTGGAAGGGCCTGGGGAAATTCCAGGGGGAGAGCTCCTTCTCCACCTGGCTCTACCGGCTGACCAGCAACGTGTGCATCGACTTTCTGCGGCGGGAGAAGCGGCGTAGCACCCTGTCCATGACGGTCTCCCTGGACGATGAGGAGGGCGCCCGGCAGGCCGAGCTGCCCGACGAGCGGTACAGTCCCCACCGCCAGGCGGAGCAGCAGGAGCTGCGGGACACCCTGCGGGCGGGCCTGCGGGCCCTGTCGGAGGAGCACCGGCAGGTGCTGATTCTCCGGGAGCTGGAGGGCCTCTCCTATGGGGAGATTGCCGCCCTGCTGGGGGTGGAGGAGGGCACCGTCAAGTCCCGCATCGCCCGGGCCCGGCTGGCCCTGCGCAAATATTTGCTGGAACAGGGGAACTTTTTCGGCTCCCCCTCGTCCAAAGCATAAACCAGATCCACGGGACGGAAAGGAGGCGGCGGCATGCTGACCTGTGAACAGGCGCTGGAGCTCATCAGCGCGCAGCTCGACGGGGCGCTGACGGCGGAGGAGGCCGGGGCTCTGGACGAGCACCTGGCCCAGTGCCCGGCGTGCCGGGCGCTTCGGGCCGATCTCTCCACCCTGCACCAGCTTCTGCCCACTCTGGCGGAGGAGCCCCCCGCCGGGCTGAAGGACGATATCATGAAGGCGGTCCACGCCTCCAAATGCACCCCCTTCCACACCAGAAAGCGCCAGTGGCGCTGGCGCTCCTGGGCCTCTCTGGCCGCGGTGCTGGTGCTTGTACTGGTGGGCGGGCAGGCCGTGCACCTCTGGAGCCCTCCGGGCAGCTCCGGGAGCGTACCCAGAGCCAATCTTGCCGGGTTGACCGGAGCGGCCTCCGGCGGGAGCGCCGGACAAACCGCCCCGGCTCAGGAGGACCGCGCGGGCCCCGCCGGGGAGCCCGCCGAGGCCGCCAGCGGCAGCGCCGACGGCGCCAACCGGAAGGACAGCTCCGCCGGTGAGAGGCCCCAGAACCGGGACGTGACGCCACCCGCCGACGGGCCGGAGGGCAGCCAGATGCCGGCGTCTGCTCAGGAGCCGTCTGTCTCCGCGCTCCAGCCTACCCCGTCCGCGGGGCCCTCCGTCATGTCCCTGATGCCCGAGGACGCCCCGCAGGACACCCATCCCCCCTCCTCCGCCCTGACGGAGGAGGGCGCACGCCAGGCGCTGCTGGAGTGGCTGGGCCAGCCCGACGCGCCTCTAACCTCCCTTGGCCGGTCGGAGGACGGGACGGCCTACCGCTTCCAGACGGAGGACGGGGCTCTTTACTCCGTCCCTCTGGACGGGAGTCCCATCACTGCGGAACCCTCCTGACCTGCACACGCGGCCGGTGTTACCGGCCGCGTGTTTTTATTCGGCTGCGGCACATTGAGTCTGTCTCCCCGCTCGGCTCCGGCCCCAAGCTTGTCTCCCGGCGGACATTCCCTCCCCCTCTCCCGCGTGCAAATTTCCCCCCTGCGGACTGCGGCGGGGTATTTTGCGCGATTTTTCTAAAATTTCAGTTGTATCTCCGGTTGATTTAATGTATAATGAACAACAGGCAGTCCTCCGTCCCCCTCGGGAGCCCTGCCCAGACGATTCCAAATGTAAGGAGAGGAAACAAGTATGAGCTATTCCGTACAAAACATCCGCAACGTCTGTCTGCTGGGCCACGGTGGAAATGGTAAGACCTCCCTGGCCGAGAGCATGCTGTATTTGACCGGTGGCACCGTGCGGCTGGGCAATCCCGCCGACGGGAATACCGTTTGCGATTACGACCCCGAGGAAACCCGCCGTCAGATTTCCATCTCCACCGCGGTGGCTCCCGTGGAGTACAACGGCTGTAAGATCAACGTGCTGGACACGCCGGGCTACTTTGACTTTTCCGGCGAGGTGATCGAGGCCCTCCAGGTGGCCGACGCGGCCATCATCGTCTGCTCCGCCAAGGCGGGCATGAGCGTGGGCGCGGAGAAGGCGTGGAAGCTGTGCGAGCAGCGCAGGCTGCCCCGGCTGCTCTACATCTCCAAGACCGACGAGGAGAACTCCGACTACAACGCCGCCTTCGATACCCTGCGGGAGCGCTTCGGCAAGAATATCGCCCCCGTGGCCGCCCCCATCTGGAACGCGGACAAGAAGGTCATCGGCTTTATCGACGTGCTCCACAAGCGCGCCTTTGAGGCCGGCCCCAAGGGCGAGCGCATCGAGATCGACGTCCCTGACGACAAGAAGCCCGTGCTGGACGAGCTGTACGACGCCCTCAAGGAGTCGGTGGCTGAGACCAGCGAGGAGCTGATGGACAAGTATTTCTCCGGTGAGGACTTCACCTACGCCGAGATGATCCAGGGTCTGCGCCAGGGCGTGAAAGACCTGTCCCTCTTCCCCGTTGTGTGCGGCTCCGCCGTCTCCGGCCTGGGCACCCGCATGCTGCTGGACATCATCGTGGAGCTGCTGCCCTCCCCCCTGGAGGGCCGCCCCCTCATGGGCGAGAACGCCGACGGCGAGGTGGACGAGTTCGTGCCCTTCCCCGGCGCCCTGCCCGCCGCCCTGGTGTGGAAGACCGTCTCCGACCAGTACGGCAAGTACTCCTTCGTGAAGGTCATCTCCGGCAACCTCAAGCCCGACATGCAGCTGGTCAATTCCCGCACCGGCGCCACGGAGAAGCTGGGCCGCCTGTACGTGATGAAGGGCAAGAAGGCCGAGGAGGTCAAGGAGCTGGAGTGCGGTGACATCGGCGCCATCGGCAAGATGGAGAAGGTCAAGACCGGCGACACCCTCTCCGATCCCCGCAAGGTGGTCAAGCTGGAGCCCATCCCCTTCCCCGAGCCCTGCTACTCCGTGGCCATCACCCCCAAGACCAAGGGCCAGGAGGACAAGATCGCCGCCGGCCTCATCCGCCTGAACGAGGAGGATCTGACCTTCAACTGGGTCAACAACGCCGAAACCCGCCAGATGGTGGTCTCCGGCACCGGCGACATGCAGATGGACGTGATTCTCTCCCGGCTGAAGAGCCGCTTCGGCGTGGACGCCGAGCTCTCCGAGCCCCGGGTGCCCTACCGCGAGAAGATCCGCAAGAAGGTGGAGGTGCAGGGCCGCCACAAGAAGCAGACCGGCGGCCACGGCCAGTTCGGCGACGTGTGGATGCGCTTTGAGCCGGGCGACACCGAGGAGCTCCAGTTTTGCGAGGAGGTCGTGGGCGGCGCGGTGCCCAAGAACTACTTCCCCGCCGTGGAGAAGGGCATGCGGGAGGCCGTGGTTCACGGCGTGCTGGCCGGCTACCCGGTGGTGTACCTGAAAGCCACCCTGTACGACGGCTCCTATCACCCGGTGGACTCCTCCGAAATGGCTTTCAAGACCGCCGTGCAGATCGCCTACAAGACCGGTATGCCCCAGGCCAGCCCTGTGCTGCTGGAACCCATCGGCGAGCTGAAGGTCACCATCCCCGACAGCTACATGGGCGACGTCATCGGCGATCTGAACAAGCGCCGGGGCCGCGTCATGGGCATGAACCCCGACGGCGAGGGCAACCAGATCGTGGAGGCCGAAGTGCCCATGGCCGAGATGGGCCGCTATGCCATCGACCTGCGCTCCATGACCCAGGGCCGCGGTTCCTTCACCTTCCGCTTCGTCCGCTACGAGGACGCCCCTCCCGCCGTCCAGGAGAAGGCCATCGAGGCCGCCAAGGCGATGCAGGACGAGGCCGACTAACCCAATATGTAAAAAGGGCCGGGCTGATTTCAGCCCGCCCCTCTCTTTAAAGCAGCGTATCCCCCGCCGCTTTGCCCATCCGGCCACCCGATGATACCGGGCAGATCACAGTCCGCTTGGGGTACGCCCCTTGTGTCCTGGCGAATACAGGCCGAATTTATTCCATGCATACCATTCCGCTAGCTCCTGCTCTGACCGAAATTTCAGCAGCCGCAGTATCTCTTTTGCCAGCTCCAGCGCTCCGAATCCGTTGGCGGTAAGAATGCCGTTGTCACAAACCGCCTCCGCCTCAACGAAATATGCCTCCCCTTTATAGTGCGGAGCCTGGGATTTGAGGAAGGGCAGGGTATTCCCAGTATGTCTGCGCTGGTCTAAAAAACCGTTTTCCGCCAGGAAGTTTACCGCGTTGCAAATTGCAGCCACCGGGATATGGCATCTGACCAGTTCCCGTACAACCGGCAAGACAGCGTCATTTTTCCGCTCCAGCCACGCTGTCCCGCCGGTCAGCAGCAGCAGGCCGGCATCCCGCGGATAGTCAGCGACAGTAAAATCGGGCGTGACACGGAAGCCCCCCATAGACACCTTGGGCGCCCGGTCAAGCCCAATGGTTTTCACCGCATATCCAGTTCCAGGTGCATTTAACTGCGCACATACATAGGCCGGTTCCCAGTCCGCATAGCCATCAAAAATAAATACCAGGATTTGTTTCATCCCTTCATACCACCTTTCTGTAGACAGCTTAACACAAAAAAGGTGACAGCTTAGCTGTCACCTTTTGTAAAAGTCGTTTATCTTTTTCAGCTCATCTCTGAGCTCCTCACGGAGCTCAGGTGGCGCGACCACCCTGACCTTGCCCAGCAGCCCCATGACAAGCTCCCGTGCAAAGGAAAGTTCGGGGGCATAAAAACAGATCCGGCCGGTGTCACTCCCCCCACCAGGCGCATCCAACAGGCAGGCATCTATTTTCTCTGTCAGGGTAAATGCGTCCCGGCGCTCATATTCCAGGACAATCTGGTAATATCCGTCCTTTTTCACGGCAGACAGGCCGCCCCCTCCAAACCGCTGTTCAAATGTTGTTTCGTCCATTTGGCGCGTGGAAAAGCGCTCCCCATAGGGGACGCAGGAGACGATACGCCTGAGCTTAAACAGGCGGAACGCGCTTCGCTCCCGACAGAACGCATACAAATACCAGTCAGACTGTTTGAACACCAGCTTATGGGGTTCTACCAACCGGGTCCGGCGCCCTGTTTTTGACACATAATCCATTTTGCACACCATGCGGTTACAAATTGCGCGGTGCAGCTCAGAGAGCTTTTTCCAGGTAATGCTGTCCGTAAACCACGGGGTGTAGTCAAGCAGATAGCGGCTGCGGGAGCGTGCGTCAGTCTCCGGGACCGGAACCAGTCTGGCCAGCAGTGCCGAAACCGAGCCATCTCCGACAAGGCTCTTTAATCCATCCAGGGCGGTAAACAGGCTAGCGATATCCTCCCTGGAAAGCAGTCTTTTGTCTTGCCGGTATCCCTTCAGGATGGAGACTCCGCCCCCTCTCCCCGACCGTGAGGCAACAGGGAACCCCGCATCGTTCAGGGTTTCAATATCTCGGAGGATCGTCCGCCTGGATACCTCAAACCGCACCGCCAACTCCTGAACCGTTATATGCTCTACCTCGGCAAGTACCGAGAGCAGCCCCAACAGACGGTATATTCTCATTTTGCTCTCCTTTCCCCTGAAAGCAGAAGGAACAGATTTCTCACCAGTTTAAAAGCTGGTGAGAAATCCGTTCTTTTCGATGACGGGCACACTCCGGATCTGCGGAAGTGCCAGTGCTCAACCATTCTTCCTACTTGTGGTAAAGCTTGTTGGTCTCATACTGGGGCTCGCAGGTGAGGCGCAGGCCCAGGCGGCTGTAGGTGCTGCTGTCCACCGGGGAGAGGATGACGGTGGAGTGGGCCTCGCACCCCCGCAGGGCGGAGAGCTGATCCAGCGCCCGCTTGGCCAGCGGGTTGGTGGTGGCGGAGATGGCCAGGGCGATCAGCGTCTCATCGGAGTGGAGCCGGGGGTTGACGGAGCCCAGGTGGTTGACCTTCACGGCCTGGATGGGCTCGATGGCCTCCCGGGAGATGAGGTGGTGCTGGTGATCAATGCCCGCCAGGCGCTTGAGGGCGTTGAGCAGGGTGGCGGAGGAGGCGCCCATCAGGTCGGTGGTCTTGCCGGTGACCACCTCGCCGCTGGGCAGCTCAATGGCTCCGGCGGGGTTGCCGGTCTCCTCGGCCACCTGGGCGGCGGCGGCCACCACGGGCCGGATGGAGGGATCCACATGGGCCTGCTGCATGAGCAGCTCCAGCTTGTTCACCAGCTCGTCGCCAGCGGCGCCCACCCGGCGGTCGCACAGGGCGGTGTAGTAGCGGCGGACGATCTCCTGCCGGGCCGCGGCACAGACCGCCTCGTCGTCCACGATGCACTTGCCCGCCATGTTCACCCCCATGTCGGTGGGAGACTTGTAGGGGCACTCCCCCATGATCCTCTCAAACATGGCGGAGAGGACGGGGAAGATCTCCACGTCCCGGTTGTAGTTCACCGTAGTTTCGCCGTAGGCGGCCAGGTGGAAGGGGTCGATCATGTTCACATCCCCCAGATCGGCGGTGGCCGCCTCATAGGCCAGGTTCACCGGGTGCTGGAGGGGCAGGTTCCAGATGGGGAAGGTCTCAAACTTGGCGTAGCCCGCCTTGATCCCCCGCTTGTAGTCGTGGTAGAGCTGGGAGAGGCAGACGGCCATCTTGCCGCTGCCGGGGCCGGGGGCCGTCACCACCACCAGGGGACGGCTGGTCTCGATATAGTCGTTTTTGCCGTAGCCCCCGTCGCTGACAATCAGGCCGGTGTTGTGGGGGTAGCCTGCGATGGGGTAGTGGAGGCAGGTCTGCACCCCCAGGTGCTCCATCCGGCGGCGGAAGGCGTCGGCGGCGGGCTGTCCGGCGTACTGGGTGATCACCACGCTGCCCACCAGCAGGCCCTCCCCCCGGAAGGCGTCGATGAGCCGCAGCACGTCCACGTCGTAGGTGATGCCCAGATCGCCCCGGATCTTGTTCTTCTCGATGTCGCTGGCGCAGATGGCGATGACCACCTCCACCGAGTCCCGCAGCTCCTTGAGCATACGGATCTTGCTGTCCGGCTCGAACCCGGGCAGCACCCGGGATGCGTGGTGGTCGTCAAAGAGCTTGCCGCCGAACTCCAGATAGAGCTTGTTGCCGAACTGGCGGATCCGCTCCCGGATGTGGGCCGACTGGAGCTCCAGATACTTCTGATTGTCAAAGCCGAGCTTGTCCATCTTTCTCATCCTCTCCTGTCATTCATTCAATCTGTTATTTTACCACATCCGCCGTCCCCCTCAAAGCCCTTTTTCCCATTTCGGCAAAATTGACAACCGCTCTTGACAGGTAGCTCCTACAGGTGTAGTATCATTACGAATGCGACAACTGTAGGAGGGCTGTGACATGAAGCTGAGTGACAAGGAGTGGAGGGTGCTGAACGCCCTCTGGGTGGCCCCGGAGGGGCTGGCCCTGGGGGCCGTGGTGGACGCTCTGCGTCCGGATACGGGCTGGAGCCGCAGCACGGTGCTGACCTACCTCACCCGCATGGAGGCCAAGGGCCTGGTGGACATCCGCAAGGAGGACTTCCCCCACCGCTACCGGGCGGCGGTGAGCCGGGAGGACTGCGCCGCGGCGGAGCGCCGGGGCCTGCTGGAGCGGGCCTACCAGGGCTCGGCGGGCAAACTGGTGGCCGCCTTTTTGAAGGACGAGAAGCTCACCCCTCAGGAGCGGGACGAGCTGCGGAAGCTGCTGGACGAGATGGAGGTGTGAGCCGTGGACAACCTCTGGTCTGTTCTCGCTCAGACCCTGGCCCTGTCCGTGGCGGCGGCGGTGCTGCTCGCCGCAAAGCGCCTCTTTCTGGACAAGCTCTCCCCCCGGTGGCAGTACGGGGTGTGGGCCATTCTGGCCCTGCGCGCCCTCCTGCCCGCCGGCCTGCTGGGCCGCACCCTGGTGCCCGGCGGGCGGGCGGTGCTGGAGGCGGCCAGGCTCCAGGTGGAACTCCCCCTGTCCTCCGTTCTCACCGATCCCTACGGCGTAACGGAGGTGCTGGCCCCGGTGCCCCTCTTTCCCCGCGGCCTGCCTGTGCCGGGGAGCATCACCGACGTGTTCTTCTACGTCTACGCCGCCGGGGTGCTCCTGCTGGCCCTGTGGTTTTTCCGGTCCTACACGCGCCTGCGCGCTGCCATCCGGCGGGGCCTCTCCCCCGCCCCGGAGGTGCTGGCCCAGGTGGAGGGCGTAGCGGCGCGGTACGGCCTGAAGGCCCCCCGGCGGGTGGTGGTGCTGCCCGGGCTGGAGAGCGCCTTCGTCTGCGGCCCCCTGCGCCCGGTGCTGGCGCTCCCCGACCGGCCGGTGGACGACAAGGTGCTCCTCCACGAGCTGCTCCACCTCCGCCATGGCGACGTGTGGGCCGGGGTGGGGGTGTGCGCCCTGCGGTGCCTGCACTGGTGCAACCCACTGATCTGGTACTGCTGCGACCGGATACAGAACGACTGCGAGGCCCTCTGTGACCAGCGGGTGCTGGAGCGGCTGGAGGGGGAGGAGCGCCGCGCCTACGGCGTGATTCTCCTGTCCATGGCCGACGGCCGGTACGCCCGCGCCCCCGGCACCTCCTCCATGGCCAACGGCGGGCGCAACATCAAGGCCCGCATCCAGGCTATCGCCCGCTTCAGGCGCTACCCCGCCGGGATGGCCCTGGCCTCGGGCTGTGTGGCCGTGGTGCTGGCCCTCACCTGCCTGGGGGGTACCGGCGGGGCGGTGGAGGTGCCCGGCGGAACCGACCGGGGCGCTCTTGCCCTGGCTCAGGCACAGCTCAACCGCCCCACCACCGTGGCCGGAGCCTTGGACACCTATGCCAAGGCGCTGCTCAGCGACAGCCCCCTGTACTATGCCATGGTGCTGCCGGAGGAGGGGCGGGAGGCCGTTTGGAAGGACACCCTGGTCCCCTACCAAGAGGTGGAGCTGGAGGACTCCCCTTTCTGGACTCTGGGGTTCCACTGGCACCGCCCCGCCTGGCAGGCGGAGTGGTCGGTAATGAACCTCCTGCCTGACGGGGCGGAGGGCTATACCGGAACGCTGTTTTTCTCCCCTCTGTCGGAGGACAACACCTATGGCATCGTATACCAGCAGGTGGCGGTACGGCCCGACGGGGACTTCTGGACAGTGGAGCCGCTGGGGGATCTGACCGTGCGGCCGGACCCCAACCAGGAGGGAATTTACCTCTGTCCCAGTTCGGAAGCGCCTTACACCACCTATGTGGCAGAGACTGTAACTCTTCACGTGGAGGTAGATGTCCAACTCCAGCTCAACGTGAACAACGCCATATTCTCCACATCCACTGACCTGCCCGCCTGGGCTTCCACCTATCAGCTTGACCCGGTCCCCCATCCTGACGCCAGCTTCACCACAATGCGCGATGCCCTCGGCCTCCGGGTCAGCCGGAAAGACACCGGCGAGGCCGTGGATCTCATGGTGGATGCCATCCTTATGGCCCACCCCGCCGCCCCGGCGGCGGCTCTGCTGGACACCCCATACCAGTACACGCTTGTCCCCGGCGAGCTATATGAAGGGCCCAATATGGAGCTGTCAGCCATGCCTGCCGCCCTGGCTCTGACCTTTACCTACAACGGCCATACCTACACCTGCACCGCCTATCCCGCGGAGGTGACGCCATGAATCACGCAGGTATTCGGAGCGCCCTGAGCCGCATCGCCTGGGCCTATCTCCTCATCCATCTGCACTTCCGCCTGAACAACCTGGATCTGCTCCCCGACTGGGCGGGCTACCTCCTGATTTTCTCCGCGATCGGTCTGCTGGCCGGGGAGCTGCGGGATCTGCCCCTGCTCAGGCCCTTCTGCATCCTGCTGGGCGCGGTGTCCGGGGTGGACTGGCTGGCCTTTCTCCTCACCGGCGTGGAGTTCACCGGCCGCTTCTTTCTCCTCTCCACCCTGATCACCTGTGTGGCCCTCTATTTCCACTTCCAGCTGCTCACCGATCTGGCCGCCCTAGCCGACCGGCAGTCGGGGGAGAGCGGCCTCTCCCCCCTGGGACGCCGCCTGCGGGTGTGCCGCAGCATCGACGCGGTGCTCCGGGTGGCCGTCTGCCTGCTGCCCTATGCGGCCGGCTGGCGGTGGGCAGAGCCGTTGCTTCTCCTGCTGAGCCTGCTCTGGCTGGGGGTCTGCGCGGTGATCGTCTGCGGCCTGTTTTCCCTCCGCGCCCTCTTTCCCGTGGAGGAACCGGAGCCATGAGTCAGAAAGAAGCAGCGCCGCCCGATGGGCGGCGCCGCGCAGCCTGTCGAAAACGTCTTTTCGACAGGCTACGGGACTTTTTGAACCTTCAAAAAGGTTCAAAAAGTCGGTTGATCAAACGCGAAAGAAAACCCTGACGGTTTTCTTTCACACTATCTTTCCCTCCGAAACCTTCGCCTGAAAAGTTTATCAACAGCCTCAGCAGCACCGCCCGATGGGCGGCGCTGCTTCTTTTATTTTTGCTCCATATGGCTCTTGACCCGCTGGATGATCATGTCCAGGGCCACCGCGTTTTTGCCGCCCTCCGGCACAATGAGGTCGGCGTAGCGCTTGGAGGGCTCCACAAACTGCTCGTGCATGGGCTTGACGGTGGTGAGGTACTGCTGCACCACCGAGTCCAGAGAGCGCCCCCGCTTTTTCACATCCCGCATGATGCGGCGGAGGATGCGCACATCCGCGTCGGTGTCCACAAAGAGCTTGATGTCCATCAGCTCCCGCAGGGCGGGGTCCACGAAGATCAGAATCCCCTCCACCAGAATCACTCGGGCGGGCCGCACCTCCACCGTCTCCGCCGCCCGGTTGTGCACGGTGTAGTCGTAGGTGGGACTGTGAACAGCCTCCCCACGCCGCAGCGCCTGGAGGTCGGCGATCAACAGCTCCGTGTCGAAAGCGTCCGGGTGGTCGTAGTTGAGCCTGCACCGCTCCTCATAGGGCATGTCGTCGTGCTGCTTGTAGTAGTTGTCGTGGTAGAGAATCGACACATCTTCCCCAAAGTGCTCCTTCAGCCGCAGGGTGAGGGTTGTCTTGCCCGACCCGGTTCCCCCCGCGATGCCGATAATCATGGTTTCCATGCTTCCGCCCCCCTGTTTTTTCTACAGTATAACACAGGGCGGCGGGAGGTACAAGCCTCCCCCCCCCCCCCCCCCCCCCCTGTCCGGCTAGGGTTTGAGCACAATGCGCCGCGGACCCCGGGGGCGCACCCGCCCGACGGCGGCGGCGGTCACCCCCGCGTCCGCCAGGCGGCGCAGCAGCTCCGCCCCCCGCTCCTCCGTAATGGCCAGGAGCAGGCCGCCGGAGGTCTGGGGGTCGTAGAGGCAGTCCAGCACCGCCTGTGGGAAGCTCCCCGCCGTCTCCACCTCCGGCCCGGCAAACTCCAGATTGCGGTAGGCCCCCGCCGGGATGATGCCGTCCCGGGCCAGCTCCAGGGCCTGGGGCACGATGGGCACCCGCCCCGGCCAGAGCTCGATGGTGCACCCGGCCCCCTCCGCCATCTCCCTGGCGTGGCCGATCAGACCGAAGCCCGTCACATCGGTGCAGGCGCTGGGCCGCAGGGGCACGGCCGCCCGGGCCGCGTCCCGGTTGAGCGCCGCCATCAGATCCGTCATCGCCCGGTACTCCGCCCCGCTCAGCAGCTCCGCCTTGGCAGCGGTGGTCAGGATACCGGTACCCAGGGGCTTGGTGAGCACCAGCAGATCCCCCTCCCTGGCCCCCCGGTTGGTCAGTACCGCTCCGGGGTGGACCAGGCCGCTGACGCACAGGCCGTACTTGGGCTCCGCGTCCTCGATGCTGTGGCCGCCTGCGGTCACTGCGCCAGCCTCCGCCACCTTGGCCGCGCCCCCCTCCAGGATGGCCCCCACCGCCTCCCGCGGCAGGCAGGAGGGGACGGCCAGCAGATTCATGGCCAGCCTGGGCTCGCCCCCCATGGCGTACACGTCGGAGAGGGCGTTGGCCGCCGCGATCTGCCCAAAGTCATAGGGGTCGTCCACCACCGGCGGGAAGAAATCCACCGTCTGGATCAGCGCCAGCTCATCCGTGAGGCGGTACACCGCGGCGTCATCGCTGGAGTCGTAGCCCACCAGCAGGTTGGGCTCAAGCGTCCGGGGCAGCCCGGACAAAATCTGTTGCAGGACACCCGGTCCCAGCTTGGCCCCTCACCCACCGGCCGTGGTCATGGCGGTCAGGCGCAGCTTCTCATACGGCATAGACTCACCCCCTCTCTTTTTTATAGTGTACCACAGCCTCCAGGCAAAAGGCAACCATACCGCGCCGCACCCCCCTCCCCCTCCACGCATACGCTGGAGTGAGAAACTAGAGACTTGGAGGGTCATTTATGCAAGCGGAAGCAAAGGTTTGTTTTTATCTGGGCGCCAATTCCCCCACCGGCTTCTACTCCCTGTACGACCAGCTGCTTGAGCCCGAGCAGGCCGAAACCATCTACATATTGAAGGGCGGGCCGGGCTGCGGCAAGTCCTCCCTGATGCGCCGGGTGGCCCAGGCCATGGAGGAGAAGGGGGCTTCGGTGGAGTACATCGCCTGCTCCGGCGACCCGGACTCCCTGGACGCGGTGGTGTTCCCCGCCCTGAACACCGCCATTGTGGACGGTACCGCTCCTCATGGCTGAGCAACAGAAGGATACTTTAGGTATCTATCTTTGTGTCATCGGTTATCTGTCCCTGCACCGGCCGGTTCATTTCGATCCAAACCCGGTTTACCTCTTCCATACAGGTAAAATAGAGACTGGTCAGCAGATTCGTAGGAATTCCAAGCTCTCCGGTCAGTCTATCAATCTTTTCCCAATCCGCATGTTCATAGCTCAGGGCCAGATCGTACAGCATTCCAGCCCGGCCGGTATGCTGTAAAAGGGCCTCCTTAGCCTCCGCACACAGAGGAATGGGCTTCAGAATCTCCGCCAGCGGAGCATCAATGAGATAATTCAGGGTAGAAAACATCCCCATTAAGTAGGCATCCGGCTTGGAGATCGGCATATCCTTTGCGTAGTTCATCAGCTTGCTACAGAAGTTGGCCCGCATGAACGACATTCTGAGAAACTCCTCCGCGCCCTCCTCCATCTGATTCTCGGCATTGCTGGCGCTCAGCAGGTAGACCCATTGACGCAGTTCGCTCAGGCCCATAGTCATGATCGCCTGGCGTACGCTGGTTACCCGGTGGCGGAGCGCATAATAGCAGGAGTTTGCCATCCGCAGCAGGCCATAGGTCAGCGTAGCATCTACGGAAATAATCTGCTCAATCTCCTCCACATCCGGCTCGTCCCGCGTCATCGCCACCATTAGGCGGAAGAAGTTGCTCTGCAAATATCCGCTGCTGTGGGTCTGTGTGGTCAGCTTTTCCGCCACATAGGGGCCCTCCAGGGCATCCACCCCCAGCTTGACGGCCTTCTGGTAGGTTTCCTCCCGGTCAATCCCCACGGCGATACACTGCTTTTTCATGCTGTGGGCGATGTCGATGATGTTTTTCAGCGTCAGCTCCGGCGTGGTCTGGATGTTCAGCTTAATGTAGTCGATCCGGTCCAGGATTCCCAGATAGCGCGGGGCAAACTGGAATTCATTGACCGCCACCTGATAGCCCTCTTTTGCATACTGCTGCACCATATGCATGGCCAGGGGATGAATGATAACGCTGTCGTCAATCTGGATCACCAGCTCCCCCTTGTCAAAGAGGTGGGGCGTTTTTTTCATCAGAAGCGTGGTGGTGAAGGTCATAAAATTCAGTGAGCCGCGCAGCAGCTTATCGGTATTCATGGTGAGGAAATTGTAAATGGTGTCCGCTGCGGCAAAGTCGTTCTCCCTGACGTTTTTGCCGTTGTCGCCAAAGGCCTGGTTTTCCCCATGGTACTGGATCTCATAGCCGATGATCTTATTTGCCTGGTCTTTGATGGGCTGACGAACGATATATTTGCTGCTCATGCCTGTCCTGCCTCCCGCTTCCGTCTGCTGCGCTCCAAAAGATGGTCCACAATTCCGATCAAATGCCCGATTTCCGGCTTGCTCAACTGCTCATCCGCACCGACCTCTTTGCCCTTGCGGCGCATCTCCTCTGTAATCAGGGAGGAGAAAATGATCACTGGAATGGCCTGTAGCTCTTTATCCTCCTTGATCCGCTTGGTGAGGTTATGGCCGTCCATCTGGGGCATCTCCAGGTCGGTAATCACAATAGAAACCTGTCCGGTGGGGCCCCCGCCGTCCTTACACGCCTGCAGCGCCTCCCACAGCTCTGCGCCGTTTTGGAACATGCGCAGGTTGGTATACCCCGCCTTAGTCAGCGCGGTACGGATCATCTGGGACAGTAGGATGGAGTCCTCCGCGACCCAGACCGGCTCGCTTCGCTTCTCCCGCTTACCCATAGCATCCACCTCACTGAGCTGGATACCGGTCTCCGGCGCAATCTCGGCCACAATCTTTTCAAAATCCAGAATCGTGACCAAGTCCTTGCCGCACTGAGCGATTCCGGTGGCAACCCCGTCTGCGCCCCCGGAAACCGTGTTGTCCGGCTTCTGGATGTCCCGCCACGAGATACGGCTGATCCCCACTACCGTATGGACGCGGAAGGCAATGTGCATTTTATTGAAATTGGTGATAATGAAGAGATCCTTTTCCCCTTTGGGTTCGGTATGTCCACTGAGATACTCCGGCAGATCCACCACGGTAATCACGATGTCCCGGGGTTTAAAAATCCCTTCCACTGCCGGGTGGGCATGGGGCATTGGGTGCACCGGCGCCGACAGCATAATCTCACGCACCTTGGCCACATTGATCCCGTAGAGATTTCCGTCAATGGTAAACTCCATGATCTCAATCTCGTTTGTCCCCGTCTCCAATAAAATTCCGTCTTTGTTGTTTTCCATGACCCATTCCCCCACTTTCAGATTGTTCTATTCCTACCGGCTAAAAAATGAGCTCCGGCTTTCCGTAGCAGCGGACACAGCCTTGTCCGGTGGCCGCGTCAAAGAGCAGGGTCCGGGCCACCGTGCCGCCTACATCCTCCTGTAGCAGCCGGACGCCCTCTGTACGCAGCGTCATATGGACGCTTTCAATATTCCGCTGTCCAATATTGCCCAGATTTCCACCGCCGGCTACCTCAAACATGCGGGCTCCGCCGGCAATTTTGGCTGTAACCCGCGCCCGTTTGGCGCCTCGCCGCTCCATTTCCCGCAGCGTCTCCCGGATGCCGGTATCCGCATACTTGAGCGGGGACTTCCGCCCCGTCTCCAGATTCAGGGGCAGCATGATGTGGAGCAGGGCGGCCAGCTTGAGCATGGGATCATAGAAGCAGATTCCAATGCAGGAGCCCAGGGCGTAAGTCACCAGCATCCCACTGCCCTGCGCCATTTTCATGTCGGCGATCCCAACCACCAGCTTGTCATTCATCCAAAACACCCAGCTTCCGCAGCAGGAAATTGAGGGAACGCACGTCAGGTGACAGCAGGAGGCGGCAGGGCACGCTGTGCTTTTCGCAGATGAAATTGGTGCCGATGGTCATAATGTAATCCGACTGTCCTCCAAACTCCGCCATGGGCACCGTAATAATCGCCCCCTGCATGTCCACAGCAAAGCCAGGCACCGATGGCTGAATCGTTACCCCAGCCAATCCAGAGAGGGCGTTGACGAAGGTGGAGATCATGATGTTGCCCACCTCTACCAGGGCTGAGCGGTCCAGCTCCGAGAGCTGCCCATATTCGCAAACCGTCCGGTTCATCATGCGGCCCAGCACCTGATTGATAAAGTCCATCTGCTGTACCGAGAGCATAATACCGTTGATTTCCCCGCCCAGACGCACCAGCACACCGGCCGTGATCACCTCCGGCCCGCCGATCCAGTCGATAGCCTCGTTGTAACCGAGGATGCGCACCTCCGGCATTTCAATGCGCACCTCACACTGGAGCAGGCTGGAGAGGGCCGTCGCCGCGTTGCCCGTCCCGATGCTGCCGATCTCCCGGAGCGTATCCAGTTCCAGGCCGCTGAGTTCATTAAAATTTTTCACGTATTTTCCCTGCCTATCCGTTTGTCAGGTTGTTGACCGTCGTCTCGATTTCGTCCGCTGTCTGCATCATGCGCAGGACATAGCTGTATGTCCGCTGGGCCTCAATCACCTTTCCCATCTCAGAAGCCAAGTCCACATTGGAGCTCTCCAGATAGCCCTGGCGCACCTCCGAGGGGCTCATCCACACCGCACCGTTTTTCTCCGTGGTCACAAACCGGCCGCTGCCCACATGCTGAAGGCCGTCCAGGTATTGAATGGTAAACACGCCCACAGGCTGGCGCGCCTCAGCGTCCGTCACCACAATGGGATAGCCGTTGGTGTCCAGAACCTGCCGGCCCTCTCCATCCGCCAGATAGTAAAGCGTATCCGTTGTTCCGTCCTCCTTTGTCTGCTGAAACGAGGACAGGGCGAAGGAGCCGTCCCGGGTGTAGGAAATCTCTCCGGTATCCTGGTCATACAGGGCGAAAAAGCCGTCGCCCACAATGGCGTAATCCTGCTTGCGCCCCGTTTCCTCCAGCGCTGCGGAGCGGAAATCCGTGATGGTGGACACCATGCGGGTACCGCTGCCCTTGGGGAGCTGCTGTCCGCCGATACCGTCTACCATCCGGTACATCAGAGCCTCAAAGGCGGGCTTCTCCGCCCGGAATCCAAAGGTGTTCGCGTTGGCCATATTATTGCCCTGGACTCCCATGCGCTCCATTTGCTGCTGCGCGCCCACCGTGGCGGTATAAAAAGCCTGAAGCATCGTTCTCCTCCTCTGCTTATAAGCGTCCCAGCTCTGTTGTCGCCTTGGTCAGCACGCCGTCATAGAGCTTCAGCACCTGTGCGGCGCTCTGAAGCGCCCGCTGGGCCGTCATCATATCGCTCATCTCCTGGAGCATGTCCACGTTGGCATTCTCCACCCATTTCCAGTGGAGCTTTGCCTGGGAGGGAGCCGGCGCCTGCCCATTCGCACCGAACAGGCCGCTCTCATTTTTCTCCAGCAGCCCGTTGTCCGCAAAGGCATACAGGCCCAGCCGGC
Organism: Clostridium sp. ATCC BAA-442; assembly: GCF_964239415.1. Classification (NCBI taxonomy): domain Bacteria; kingdom Bacillati; phylum Bacillota; class Clostridia; order Eubacteriales; family Clostridiaceae; genus Clostridium; species Clostridium sp. ATCC BAA-442. The sequence continues at coordinate 28,984 of NZ_CAXSQB010000018.1, forward strand.
CCACATAGCCGCCGCCCTCTGTATAGAGGTTCCCTGCCTGATCGGCCCGGATACGGTCGGTGGCCAGATAGACCGGCTGTCCATCCGCCCCCAGGACCCGCCCATGGGCGGGCAGGCAGAGATAGCCCTCCCCATCCAGAGAAAAGCTGCCGCTGCGGGTGTACTCGACGCCCTGAGCCGTTTGAATGGCGAAAAAGCCATCCCCTTCGATGGCGAAGTCGAGCGTCAGCCCCGTCTCCTCCAGGCTTCCCTGGCTATAGTCCACATAGAGCTGACTGGGAGCCAGGATATAGCTCTCCTCACCGATCACGGTGGGGCTGCTTTTGTCCTTATTGCCTACCCGGCTGATCAGCACTTCCTGGAAGGTGCTGTCCGTATACTGCTCCGCCTTATACCCGGAGGTGGAGAGATTCGTCATGTTGTTGGCAACCGTGTCCAGCCGGCGGCTCTGGGACAGGATGCCGGAGGTCAGGTTGTAAAACCCTTTTGTCATATGGCCTTCTCCCTTCTGCTGTGTACTACGCTCCTATGTACTGCTTCATGTAGGCCTGGAGCCGCTGAATGGCCCGGTTATGGATTTGTGAAATACGCGGCGCGCTGACCCCAAGGACCTGTGCAATCTCCTTCATGGTCAGCTCTTTTTCATAATACAGGGAGAGCACCAGCCGTTCATTCTCCCGCAGGGAGGCGATTCCCCGGCGCAGCACCTCGTGCAGCTCCTTTTGCTGATAAGCATCCTCCGGCGGATTGCCGGACAGTGCCTTGCCGGTTACATTCCCATAGGTGTCCAAAAGCACCTCGAAAGACATCAGGTTGGAAAACGCCGTTTCAGAGAGGAGCTCCTCATAGTCCTTCTGGCTGAGCTTCAGGTAGTCTGCCATCTCCTGATCGCTGGGGGTATGGCCCAGCTCTATGGACAGCTCCTCAGCCGCCCGCTTCAGCCGGGTGGCCTTCTGCCGGACCCTCCGCGGAATCCAGTCCTGCTTGCGTACCAGGTCGATCACCATTCCCCGCAGCCGCTTTGCGATGTACGCCTCGAACTTGACCTCCTTTTCGGGGTCATACTTGTCCACAGCGCTGAGCAGAACCAAAATTCCCTCATGGATCACATCATCCAACTGGGTAAACCCGCTGAACAGCCCGCAGGTCTGAATCGCAATCCGGCGTACCAGATCGGTATACCGCAGCACCAGGGCCCACTTCAGCTCCATATCCCCCGTCTCCTTGTAGCGCAGCAGAAGGGTCTGATTGTCCATCTGGTCGACCGCCTGCTGACCTCCGCCGGGAGATAGGGCCGTTTCCATCTGTTTTAACTTATTCATGCAGATACCCTTCCCCATCTCTATGCACGCTTTTCCTGCGGCTGAAGTGTAATGTTGCCAATGGCCTGTATCTGCACATTGCTCGTGATTTCATTAAAGGAGAGCACATAGATGTCGGGATAGAACGTGGCGAGCATACGGCTGAGATAGACACGGATAATCTGGCTGGTCAGCAGAATGGGCGTTTGGGAGAGCTCCTCAAATTTCTTCCGCAGCTCTCCCACCTGCTGTACGATCTGCTGCACAATATCAGGGCTGAGCGCCAGATAGACGCCGTGCTCGTTCTTGGTCAGGGCGGCCAGTACCTTCTTTTCCAGCTCCGCGTCCAGCGTCACTACCCGAAGCTGCCCATTTTCGCAGAACTTCCGGGTAATGGTCCGTCCCAATGCGCCGCGCACCTGTTCGGTGATCATGTCGATATCATGGGTCGTGGTACTGGCCTCCACCACCGCCTCCAGAATGGCCGCCAGATCCCGGATGGGGATGCCCTCACGCAGCAGGCTGCGCAGGATCTTTTCCAGGTTGGCGTAGGAGATGACGTTGGGGATCACATCGGCCACCAGCTCCGGCTCCGTCTTTTTCAGATTCTCCACAAGCTGCAAGGTCTCCGAGCGGTTGAGCAGCTCATAGGCATGCTTTTTGATCGTCTCCGACAGGTGGGTAAGCATAACGGTCAGGGGTGTGATAACCGTATACCCGTAGATCTCCGCCATTTCCTTGTTCTCCGGCAAAATCCAGCGGGAGGGGATGCCGTAGGCCGGCTCCACCGTCTCAATCCCGTCAATCGTTCCCGCCGGATTGGACGGCTCCAGGGCCAGATAATAGTCCACCAGAATCTCTCCCCGGGCCACCTCCTCCCCCCGGATTTTGATCACATACTGGTTGGTTCCCAGCGCCGCACCGTCGTGGAGGCGGATAGAGGGGATGACAAAGCCCATATCCTGGGCATACTGCCGGCGGAATATCACAATGCGGCTGATCAGCTTGCCGCCGCTTTTCTCATCCACCAACGGGATCAGGCTGTAGCCGAATTCCATCTCGATCGGCTCCACCGCCAGGAGGGAATAGACATTGTTGATGTCCTTGAAGTAGTCGGTTTCGCTGGCCGCCTGAAGCTCCGGGGCGGCTGCCGCCTCCGGGGCGGGCTGTTCCTCCAGTGCCTTCTGCTCAGTGAGCTTCCGGTCGCTCAAGAAGCCGCCAATACCCAGGCCGCAGCCCACCAGCAGGAGCGGCGCCGTGGGAGCACCGGGCACCAGCCCCAGCAGCGCTAAAATAATGCCGGTGGCCAGGATCGCCCTGGGCTGGGCCTTAAACTGTCCCAGCACGTCGCTGTTCAGGCTGCCGTCCGACACGGAACGGGTGACGATCATACCGGTAGCGGTGGAGATCATCAGGGCCGGGAGCTGGGACACCAGACCGTCGCCGATGGTGGCGATGGAATACTGGTTCAAAACCGTAGCCAGATCTCCGCCGCCCTGCACGATGCCGATAATTAAGCCTGCCACAAAGTTGATGACCGTAATAATCAGCGACATGACGGCGTCGCCCTTGACGATCTTGGTTGCGCCGTCCATGGCGCCGTAGAAGTCGGCCTCCTTCTGGATCTTATAACGCCGCAGCCGGGCTTCCTTCTCGTCAATAAGGCCGGAGCTCAAATCCGCATCGATGGCCATCTGCTTTCCGGGCATGGCGTCCAGCGTGAAGCGGGCGGCCACCTCGGAGACGCGCTCCGCTCCTTTGGTGATCACAATAAATTGCACCAGTACAATGATTAAGAAAATCAAAATTCCGATGACAATATTCCCCTGGGTAATCAGCGTACCGAAGGATTTGATTACCATACCCGCATCGCCGCCCTCGGAGAGGATCAGGCGTGTGGAGGATACGTTGAGGCCCAGGCGGAACAGGGTCGTTATCAGCAGCAGGGAGGGGAAGATAGAGAACTCCAGCGCCTCCGAGATGCTCATGGTGATCATCAGAATCATGATGGAAATGGCAATGTTCAGTACAATCAGGATGTCCAGCGCCTGCTTGGGCAGCGGCACCACCAGAAAGAGAACGATGATCACGACCAGCAGCGATATGGAGTTGTTCAGTATCCGTCTCATAGCTCTCCAAGGCTCCTACTTTCTCGCCGCTACTTCAGCTTTTCATCCATGCGGTAGAGGTACACCAGCACCTCCGCCACGGCGTTATACAGCTCCGGCGGGATCTCCCGATTCAGCTCCGCCGTGGCATACAGCGCCCTGGCCAGCGGTACATTTTCAATAATGGCAATGTGATGCTCCTCCGCCTTGCGCACAATGCGTCCGGCCAGCTCGTCCTGTCCCTTTGCCAGGACAATGGGCGCCCCATCCGTCTCAGGGCGGTAGCGCAGCGCCACTGCAAAGTGCGTCGGGTTTCGGATAACCACATCTGCCTTTGGCACCTGCTGCATCATACGGGATTGGGCCATCCTGCGCTGCACTTCTTTGATCTTTCCCTTGACCTGGGGATCGCCTTCCATCTGTTTGTATTCCTCTTTGATCTCCTGTTTGGACATGCGCAACTGCCGCTCATAGTCCCACCACTGGTAAAACACGTCCGCGCCGGCCAGCACCACAAAGGCTATGGCGATCTGCATCACCATCTGGAAGCCCTCATCCACCAGATGGGCGCAGGCAACGGCCAGATCGGTGTGGAGATATTTCGTAAAGGTATCTACAATTCCCACCAGGAACTGATAGATCAGGAACAGCAGAACCGTTATCTTTAAAATCCCCTTCAGCGCCTCAATGACGCTGCGCAGTGAAAACAGGCGCTTGATCCCCTGCAGAGGGTTAATCCGGCTGAACTTTGGCTTCAGCGCCTCCCCGGAAACCAGCAGCTTGGTCTGGAAAAAGGTCGCCGCCACCGCTACCACCGCCGTAGTGGCCAGCAACGGTCCCGCCGCAAACAGAAAGGTCTTCAGCATCTCCAGCACCAGGCCGCTCAGGTTGTCCTGCAATCCAGTGTGCGCCGCGCCGGCCACAAGCCCCATAGCGTACTGCAAAAAGCGGTAAATCTGCTCCACCATTGGCGTGGCAGTCAGCTTGAGTACAAAAAAGCTGGCCAGCAGCACCGCCACGGAAACTGCATCGTTGCTGAAAAAGACATTACCCTTTTTTCGCTCGTCTCTCCGCTTTTTAGGGGTTGCTTTTTCGGTTTTTGAACTGTCTGCCAAAGCCTTCTCACGCTCCCCCTATCAGGCGCAGTATCCGCCCCAGCTCCGAGAGCATGCCGCTCTCCAGCTCCAGCAGGAATTCGTTGATCGGCGTCAAGAGCAGAAAGAACAAAAGCAGCCCGATGATCACCTTCAGCTCGATATTGATGACAAAGGCGTTGATTTGCGGGATCGCCTTCATCAGCACCCCCATGCCTACCTCTCCCAGCAGCTCCGCTGCCAGGATCGGCATAGCCAGCTTTACCGCCAGGAGCATACAGGCGAGAAACAGCTCAATGACATAGGCGTAGACTCCATCGCCAAGGGCGGCAGCGCCATAAGGAACCAGCTCACCGGAGGTGGTCAGCAGGCGCATCAGGGTATAGTGTCCATTCTCCGCAAAGAAGTCCAGAATCAGCAGGATATTGAGCAGTGATGCAGTCACCGACAGGTTGGCCTGGCTGCTGGCGTCGTAGATCTGCGCCATTGTCATACCCATCTGTGTGTCGATCACCTCTCCGCCGATCTGGACAACGGAAAACACCACCCGCATTACGAATCCCAGAACCAGGCCGATTCCCAGCTCCAGCAGAAGGCGAAACGCCAGCTCCACCAGGGTATCCGGCTGCGGCACCCCCGTCCCGGCCGTCCCAAAAACCAGAATGGAGAGCACCAGCGCCATACCGGTCTTGACCATGGCCGGGAGATTGGAGCGTCCCAGCAGCGGGTTAAACAGGAGAAAGCCCGACATGCGCATAAAAATCAGTTCAAAGAGATAGAGCTGTGCCCAATCGACCATGTCCCACACCCTTACATCAGCGTAAACAGATACCGGCTGAAATCCAGCAGCGTCTCCAGCATCCATCCACCGCCCACCAGAAGTACAGCCACCACCACGATCATCTTGAGGATAAACGAGAGGGACTGCTCATGGATCTGGGTTACCGCCTGAAAAATGGCGACCAGAATACCGACCAGCATGCTCAGAATCAGGAGCGGTGCGCCAATCCGAAGCGCGACGCCCACCCCTTCCCGCAAAATGTCAACTACTTCCATATTTAGGTTCTCCTATCGGAAGCTCTGCACCAGGGTCGAGAACAGCAGCTCCCACCCATTCAGGGCGATAAACAGCAGCAGCTTGAACGGCATGGAGATCATACTGGGCGGAAGCATAATCATGCCCATGGACATCAGCGTGGAGGCCACGATTACATCAATCAGGACAAACGGGATGTACAGGTAAAATCCAATCAGGAAGGCATGCTTCAGCTCACTTGTCATAAAGGCCGGAACCAAAACCCGCAGCGGCAGCTCCGCGGCCGATGCCGCAGACGGCGTATCCAGTCCTGCCAGATCGCAGTAGAGCTTGAGCGAGCTCTCCTCCACCTGGCCTGCCATAAACTCCTTCAGGGGTTTCTCCGCCCGCTGCAAAAATTCCTCCTGGGTAATCTCCTCCGCAATATATGGCTCGTATGCGGTGGTCTGGATCTCACTGATGACCGGAGACATGGTAAACAGCGTGAGAAACAGGGCGATGCCCACGAGGACCATATTAGGTGGATTCTGTTGCAGCCCCATGGCCGAGCGCAGAAAGGAGAAGGAGATAATGTACCTGGTAAAGGAGGTCATCATCACAACTGCGGAGGGCAGCAGGGTCAACAGGGTGGTCAGAAACAGGATCTGAAGGGTCTGTACGTTCTCGCCATTTACATTGATCAGCGCATCCACCGGCTATGGCCTCCTCTGTTGTTTCCGCTGCTCCAGCACGCTGTGCAGCGCTTCCTGGAACCCCATCTTGGGCGCGGCGGCGCCGTCTGCGCCGCCCATCCAGGCCTCGGCCTCCTCGGCAGTGAGCTTTTCCAGACAGGTGATGCTCCCCTGAGTCACCCCCAGGAAATAATACGTTTCGCCCGCGCGGACCAGGAGGAGCCTTTGATCCTTTCCCACCGCCACCTGGTCCAAAATTGTAAGCATCCGCTTTCCCAGGCGGCTTGGACCGCCGCCCTGTCCCCGTCCGGCAACATAGCGGGTAAACAGATAGGCCAGCACCAGGACGCCCAGAATTGCACAGATGGTCCAAAGCACTTCCGGCATTGGCCCGCTCCCGTCAGGGATTCCCCAGGATGGAATTGACCGTTTTCATCAGGCGGTCCTCCTTGAAGGGCTTGACGATAAAATCCTTGATGCCGGCCTGTACCGCCTCGACTACCATGGCCTCCTGGCCCATGGCGGAGCACATCACCACATTGGCCTTGTTGTCCTTGGCGCGGATGGCCTTCAGCGCCTCCAGTCCGTCCATGTTCGGCATGGTGATGTCCATCAGGACCAAATCCGGCTGGAGTTCAAAATACTTTTCCACAGCATCCTTGCCGTCCACCGCCTCGTGCAGGTCGGTAAAGCCATTCTTGGTCAGCGTGTCCCGGATCACCTTCCGCATGAAGGCTGCGTCGTCAACAATCAGAATCTTAGCCATGTTCTTAATCCCCTTTTTTATTTCAGTCTCACTTGAAGTTTGTCAGGCTCCACAGTTCCGGCTTCTGGAGTACCTCTGTGATACGCACGCCGAAGTTATCGTCGATAACCACTACGTCTCCCCGCGCAATGCACAGGCCGTTCACAAAGACATCCACCTGGTCTCCAGCCAGCTTGTCCAGAACAACCAGTGAGCCCTTGGAGAAGGTTAAAATATCCTCTACCTTCCGGCGGGTCCGGCCAATCTCTACCGACACCTCCAGGGGTACGGACATAATCAGCTCCAGGTTTTCCTTCTGTTCGGCTCCCAGCGATTCCGCCGCCGCGAAATTGGGCAGCGCGACCGGCTTGCTGTTAATGACCCGCGGCTCCTGCACCGGGGGCTGATACACAGGCTGCTGATAAACCGGCTGGGGGGAGGCGGCCTGATAGGCCTGGGCCGGCTGGGGAGCTGGCTCCGGCGCCGGGGCTGCGGACATGCTGCCCATCAGCCGTTCGATCTCCTCCTGACTCATCTTTCCGCTGGAAGACGGAGCCGCGGCAGGCTCTGGAGCCGGTGTGGAAACACCGCCGCCCATCAGACGCTCAATTTCTTCCTGACTCAGCTTCCCGCCTGCGCCGGAGGAGGGCTCCGGCTGTGCGGGCTGTGCGGCTGGGGTGGCATCCGCCTCTGCTTCCCCGGTGTCCTGAATGCCCATCCCAAAGCCAGCCAGCAGCTCCCGGGCCAGCTCCACGGACATGATATTGACAAACTCACTCTTGAGGACGCCCTCTATTTCCAGGATAAAGTGCACCGCCACCAGCATCCCGGTTTCGCTGTGGAAGCGCTCCCTTTTGATCTCCTCCAAATCATCCAGCGAGAAAGACTGGGGCGTTGAGATATTGACCGGACGCCCCAGAAAATCGGACAGAGCAGTGGAGGCCGCACCCATCATCTGGTTCATCAGCTCGCACACCGCACTGATCGTCAGCTCATTGAGCTCGAACTCCTCCTCTGGGATCTCGGTTCCCATCAGCAGCTCTACAATTGCCTTCACATCGCTCCGCTTCAGCAGCATAATATTGCTGCCTTCCAGACCGGAGACATACTTGATTTCCACGCCGATGGCGGGCTCCAGCTCACCCAGGGTAAACTCACTGATGGGTACCACTGTAACCTTCGGCGTCGTAATATCAACGCGGTGATCCAGCAGGTTGGAAACCGCAGTGGCAGAAGAGCCCAGACTGATGTTCATCATTTCGCCGATGGCGTCCAATTCCATCGCGCTAAATATATTCTGCGCCATGTCGCTTATTCGTCCCTTCTTCCCTCGTTATAGTAGTTTTCCCCAATCTTCACTGCCATGGAGTTGTTCTGCACACCCAGCTTCCCACCAAACCATGGCTTTCCTCCAATATACAGATAGATGGGCTCGTCCTTCGGATGTCCCAGGTCAATGACATCACCTATATTGAGGAAATAGGCATCTTGCAGCTTTACCTCGGTACGGCCCAGCTCGGCCGTGATCTCCAGCGTGGAATCCCGCAGTATATCCATGATTTCATCCGAGTTGTCCTCCCCACTCCCGTGTCCTGCCTGATTTAATGACACAATTCTGGAAAAAATATTGGTCAGCATCATTCCGGGCAGGCAGACATCAACACGGCCGGAGCAGTTTGGAAAGCGGATATTGATCCCAACAATAACAACCGTCTCATCCAGGCCAATGAGCTGTACCAGAGTCGGATTCGTCTCCACTCTGCGCAGCTTGAAATCCAACGCGATATAATTCTCCCAGCTTCCGCCCAGAACGGAAATCAGGTCTTTTACAATGCTTTCATAGAGCCTCAGCTCCAAATTGGTGAAATTGTAGCCGGCGGGGAGTCGGCTGTCCACATCTCCGTCGCCGCCCATCAGGCGGTCCATCATGCTCAGCATCAGCGTAGTGGAAAAGTGGAACAGCACCGGCGTCTCGTCCGGCTGTACCTGCCCCTCCAGCGCTACATCTGCCAGGGCCAACACGTCCCCCTCCAACAGCGCGTTGGAAAACTCGTAATAGCGCTGCTCTTCCACGGATTCCACCTCTATCTCACAGGTGGTATGCAGCAGTCCGTTGATTCTGGAGTTAATGATCCTGGTGTAATTTTCAAAGACTCCGCTGAGCATTTTAAGCCGGTCTTTGGTAAACTTCCTTGGGCTGTAGAAATCATATTTACGGTATTTTTTCTCGGAACTGCTCTCTGCCTTCGCGGCCAAATCCATCTCGCCGTTACGGGCCGCGTTCAGCAGAGCGTCAATTTGGCTCTGAGATAAAACTTCCGCCATCTTCATCCCTCCTCGGCAGAGTTTGGGCCTTCCCCCCGTCTCCCTGCACACTCAAGGATTGGCAGAAGTACCGGTACTTTCCCGCATGGTATAATATTGTGTAATGTTATCTCCGGCCTCGTCGTCCAGGTCCAGCCCTGTGACAATCAGTTCCACACGCCGGTTTTCCGCACGCCCCGCAGAGGTGTCGTTGCTGGACACGGGACGCCACTCGCCATAGCCCACGCTGACCAGCCGGGCCGGGTCAATTATGTCTTTTTCCTGTAGGTAAATAGTAACCACTGTGGCACGGTTGGAAGCCAGGAAGCGGTCCGCCGTGACGTTGTTCACCCGACCGGGCACGGCCTGGGCGGTATGACCCAGGACACGGATCTCGTCGATGGAGCTGCTGACCTCTGAAATAATCTGGGAGACTTCGTCCAATACAACCTTGCCCTCATCCCGCAGTTCGTAGCTGTCTCCACTAAAAAACACGGTGTCGTCAAAGGAGATAAAGACGTAGCCGTTTCCTTCGCCCAGTGTCACCTGATTGGCCATTCCAGCCTGTTGGACATAGTCCTGCATCGCCTGGTAGAGCTCCTCCATGTCCTGGTCGATATCCTCCTGGGTTCCGGTTCCCTCACCCCCGGACGCGGAGGGGGGCTGGGTTTCCGTCACCTCCTCGGTGGGGTTAAAGGACTGTACGAGTGCAATCCACTTTTCCTTGTCCAGGGTAGACATGGAGTAGAGCATGACAAAAAAGCACAGCAATAAGGTCACCATATCGCCGTAGGTATCCATCCAGTTGGCACCGCCGCCGCCGCTTTTTTTCTTTTTCATCGTGGGTACCGCCTCCCTGAAGCAAGCCGCGGCTTATTTCTCCTTGCGGCGCTTCCGCTCTTTTTTCTCTCCGGTGCCGCCGCCGGATTCTCCGCCTTCCCGGAGTTTTTGGTTCATAAAGGTCATCAGGCGCTCCCGAAGGAATTTGGGGTTCTCGCCCGACTGGATCGCCATGATGCCTTCCACGATAATCTGACGGCAAAGGATCTCCTCTTCGTCCCGGGCCGTCAGGTTCGACGCGATGGGGTTGAATACAACATGGGCCAGCAGAGAGCCATAGAAGGTCGTGATCAGCGCCACCGACATACTGGGACCAAGGGTCTCCATGTCGGAGTCGGAGAGATTCTTCAGCATGTTGATCAGTCCGATCAGGGTACCGATCATACCGAAGGCCGGGGCCGCGTTGGAGCCCCGTTCATACATGGCGATAACCTCCTGATGGCGCTCCGAGGTCTGCTCGATATCATTTTCCAGAATGCTGCGCACCCGGTCCGGGTCGTTGGCGTCTACAATGAGCATGATTGCCTGCTGAAAGAAGGGGTCTTCCTGCTCCTTGGCTTTCTCCTCCAAGGCAAGCAGGCCGTTCTTTCGGGCAATCTGCGCCAGCTCGGTCAGCTTCTCCACATATTGTTCCGGATTGAACGCGTCCAGCCGGAGCATGATTTTGAAGTGCTTGGGGAAGGACTTGGCCAGCTTGGGGTAGCAGGCCACCACCACCGCAAGCGTACCGCCAAGTACGATCAGGATACTGGCGGGATCTACAAAATTGATCAGTGTATCCAGATTGAACGGACCGACCATGAGCCCTCCGGTCCCGCCGGGATCGAAGGTAATTCCGAATATTACAAATACGAACGCCAGGACAATTCCGAGCAAATAAACAATGTTCATCTTTGGTTCTCCTCCCGCACGAAGATGCAGAGCAGACACATCACTCTTTATACCGCTCCACGACGGCTATCTCGCGGTGAATGTCCTGTACCTTGGCGTTATACTTTGCGATCTTCTCGATGATTTCCTCGACCGTGTCCCGTACGATGTAATAGTCGTGATTCATCATGACGATTTTGCTCTCTGGAATCAGCTCAATGCACTCAATTTGGTTGTGGTTGAGCAAAAAACGCTCATTGTTCATTTTTCTCAGTTCAATCATCGTGCCGCCCTCCCCTGCCCAATCCCCCCACGCCTGGCGGCGTGGGGGAGATCGGCAATTCCATTTCTTAGCGCTTCATGTTGACCAGCTCTTCCAGCATGGTGTCGGTCACCGTAACAATGCGGGTATTTGCCTGATAGCCCCGCTGGTAAATAATCATGTTGGCAAACTCGGTGGCCAGATCCGTGCCGGAGGCCTCCAGGAAGCCGGTCATCAGTGTGGCGCCGCTGCCCTCAGCCAGTGCGGAATCGGGGTCAACCACGTTGTTTCCGTCCGTGATCTTGTCATTTCTCAGGTTTCCGGTGACGGAGTTTCCAGGGGTACCCACCCGGATATCCCCAGCGGCATTGCCCGCCGTGTAATAAGGGCCCTCGGTATGAAGCACGCCATTGAGGTTTTCCACACTGCCCAGGGCGATGTAGCCCACCACCACCGGGTCGCCGGTGTCCTTGTTGGTACCAGTGATCTTACCGTTCTTGTCGATGCTGATGTTCTCCAGATCTACAAAGCCGTCCACTGTGGCAGCCGGGTCATTGTCTGGATATACATTCGCACCAGTTTGATCATCCACGCCCACATAAACCGCGTCGCCCTTGCTGTTCGGGTCGGTAGACTTCATAGGAAGGCGGATGGGAACCAAGTCAGTGCTGGGCTTATCTCCCGGCGTGGTTCCGGGATCATCCCCGTTGGACCGCGTGATAAATCCATAGACCACATTGCCCTGTCCGTCCGTCAAATAGCCATCCCGGAATTCAAAGTTGCCCACCCGGGTCAGGGTTAGTCCCTTGAGGGCGTCCATGCTGTCGATATCGTGGGTCTTATCTCCCACCAGGAAAAAGCCGTCGCCCTGAATGGCGCAGTCCATCCCCCGTCCGGTGGAGTCCAGACTCTGACTGCTCATATCCAGGTCGATGGTGCCGATGCCCACACCATAGCCGGTCTGCCGGGGGTTGGTGCCGCCCACCGTAGCCGTTCCGGCGGAGCCGGCGGACTGGGTGCTGTAAATACTCTCCATAAAGGTGACCCGGCCGGGCTTGTAGCCCTGGGTATTTACGTTTGCTACGTTGTTGCCCACTACATTCAGTGCATCCATGTGGGCCTTCAGGCCGGAAATACCGGCACTCATTGCTCCTGTCAAAGCCATTTGGATTCGCTCTCCTTTGCGTGCTCTGATTCATTGACATTTCTCCGGCACCGCCGGGGGACGGCCCATCCGGCCTCCCCCAGGACATCCTTTCGGTCCTGCCCTCTGTGATTCACAGGATCACGGCGCCGTCAATGTTGGTAAAGATATTCTCCTTCATCTCGTCCTGGGACAGGGTGGTAATCACCCGGTTGTGGGGGACATTGATGATAAAGGCGAGGCTCTGGTCCAGCGCCAGGATATTCGTCGCTCCCTTGGCCTGCGCCCGCTCTACGGAGTCGGTCAGCCGGTCCAGAAGGGCGGGTGTCACTGCGATCCCGCGCTCCTCCGCCCGCGCGATGGCGTGCTTGGAAAAGGCGATCTGCCGCTCATCTGCCCGGGCCAGCTCCTGCTGAAGCACTGCTCCAAAGCCGGAAGAGGTCTGTTTCCCGGTGCTGTATGTATGGCCCCGTCCCAGCGCGGGGCTGCCGAGGCCCTCTACCGCATGCTCCATTCCGCTCTATCCCTCCTTTGGACGGCCCCTGCCGCCCGCTCAAATCGTCCGGGCGCTCTCCTCCGGCGGATTCTCTCCGCCTTCTCCCGTTCCGTCGCCGTCACCGCCCTCACCGGGCCCCTCGGGCTCCTCCGGAATCTCCGGCAGCTTGCCCACCGCCATGATGGAATTCAAAGGATACATCTCGTCATTCACGAAGATCACGGGTACCCCCTGATAGTTTCCGGTGCCCGTCACGACTCCCTCAATCTCCTGGAGCTTCCCGTCTTCGTCATATTGGCCCACCGTGACGGTTTTCCCTACCAGGGAGGCCGCATAGGTCAGGGTGCTGGCATCCACCAGGGTCTCCAGTCCGGTCTTAACGCTGGACAACATCTGTACGGTGGACATCTGCACAAGCTGGTTAAGCATTTCGCCGGTATCCGTGGTGTTGTCAATGGTCTGGTTCTGAAGCTGCTGCACCATCAATTGGAGAAAGTCGTTAAAGTCCAGGCCCATGTCGTTCTCTCCCGGCTTGTTTACCGGAATGCCCAGCTCCTCCAGCTCTTCCTCCGTAATGCGGGAGCTCGCACCACTGCCGGCAGCCCGCGCGCTCTGCTGTCGGGCCAGACTGTCCAGCGCCATCGGCATAAATTCACTGCTCATTGCGTGCTACTCCTTTTTTCTGTTACTCCGCTTCTACGCCCAGCAAGCCCAGCCGAAGCTGCTGCAGGAAGTCCTCTGTACTCTGGCGCTGCCGTCCCTGTTCCTGTGGGTTGCGGCCGTGCTGCTGTCCGGGCTGCTGCTCCGGCTGCTGCCAGGGCTGCTCTCCCTGCTGGGGCCGGGGTACCTCCACCTGGATCTCGCCGCTGTGGCTGCCGTGCAGCATGGATACCAGCGTCGCGGAGTGCTCCTGAAGCAGCTTCATGGCCTGTTCGTTCTCCGCGTGGAATACGATGTGCAGTACACCGTCCTTCCCCTGCGTCAGCTCGACAGACAGCTTTCCCAGATGCTCGGGCGCCAGCTTCAGCTCGACATGCCTGGCTCCCTCCTGCTCCGCTTCGGTAATGGCCTTTGCCAGCCTAGGTGCAAAATCGGGCTCCGTGGCGTCCAGGGTATCCGCCTCGCCCACCTTCACCGGCATGTGCTCTGTCCGGTCAAAGAGCGGCTGCGCCGCCCCCTCCGTCTGCACACTGTCCAGCTCGGGCAGCTCCTGCTCCCCGCCGGCCGGACGGCCCGCCGTCTCTCCAGCGTCCGCCGGGGTCTGCGCGCCGCTCTCCCGGGCCGCAGGGGTAACCGCCTGGGCCGTGGCTGTACCACCATCCTCCGCGGCAGGAAGGACCTCCGCCTGGACCGTGGACTCCGCCTCACCCGCAAGCGCCGGCTCCGCCGGTACCGGGAGTTGCCCCCCTCCGGCGTTCTGCTGCCCGGGCTGAAGCAATACGGCCCCTTCTTCCGCCGCAGCCGGAGCTTGGGCCATGCCGGGAACCGCAGTCTGCGGGACCTGCTGGAGGGATACGTCGCCCTCCGGCGCTGCCTGGGCGCCCATCAGCAGGCTCCGGAACAGCTCCTCCAGCCCCGGCGCCTGGGGTACGGACTGCGCACCCTGGCTGAGCGCACCCCCATCGGCCGCAGCCGGAACCTCACCCTTTTGGCTCTCCGGAACCGCGCGTCCGGTTTCCGTTCCGGCCGCCTCCACCCGCTTCTCTGCCAGCAGAGTGGAGAAGTCCCGCCGGTCACCGGCATCCTCCGTCCGACCGCTGACCGGCGGAGTGGTGTTTTGGGCAATCTGTGTGGCTGCCAAGGTCATCTGAAGCAATAAATCAGTTGTATTCATGGTTCTCACCTCCTTTCAGGGTGTGGCTCCGGGCGGTCAAACCGCCGTCCGGGCCCGGGCTGCGGTCACCAGCTCCTCAATCAGCAGTTCCTCGCCCTTCTGCACCTGCTTCTGATAGTCCTCCCACTTCTTGTCCTTGAGCTTTTCCAGGGAGGCGGTATCCTGCCGGGCGGCCACTACCTGCCTGCGCTTCTCCTCCGCTGCGGCCTCATACTCCCGCAGGCGCTTGGCCTCCCGCTGGATCTCATCCTCCAGAAAGCGCAGGCCGCTCTCATACCGCAGGGCCTCGGCTATGGTCAGGCCCTCCGTCTCCGCCTGCCGGAATTCTAGGTTCAGGCCCCGGTAGCGCTCCTCCGCCGCCTGGAGCACCAGCTCCTGCTGCCTTACCTGGTAAAGGAGCTGTCCATGCTCATTCTGCAGCTCCTCCAGCACCTGCTGCTTGTAGCTCAACACCGTATTCAGGCTGAACTGGAACCGCTTCATCCCTGTCCCCTCTTCTCTTACAGGAGCTTCCGCATGGCCTCCAGATCCTCCTCATAGGAGAACGCCTCGTCCACTCCCTGAGTCAAAAACTGGTTGATCCCGTCCATCTTTCCCAAAGCATAATCCAGCCTTGGGTTGGTGCCCGCCTTGTACGCGCCCACGGAAACCAGATCGGCATTTTTCTCATAAATCCCCATCACGTCCCGCACCCGGGCCGCAAGCCGCTTGTGCTCGTCGGAGACGATGTCCGCCATCAAACGGGAGATGCTGGCCCCAATGTCAATGGCCGGAAAATGGTTGCTGTTGGCCAGCCGCCGGGAAAGCACGATGTGCCCATCCAGAATACCGCGCACCGTGTCCGCGATGGGCTCATTGGTGTCGTCGCCCTCCACCAGCACGGTATAGACCCCTGTGATGGAGCCCTTCTGGAAGTTGCCGCTGCGTTCCAGCAGCTTTGGCAGCTCGGCGTAGATGGATGGGGTGTAGCCGCGGCTTACCGGCGGCTCACCCACCGCCAGGCCAATCTCCCGCTGGGCCATGGCAAACCGGGTCAGCGAGTCCATCATCAGCAGCACGTCATACCCCTGGTCCCGGAAGAACTCCGCGATTCCGGTGGCCACGGAGGGGCACTGCTTGCGCAGCATGGCGGGCTGGTCAGAGGTAGCCACCACCAGGATAGACCGCCGCATCCCCTCCGGCCCCAGATCCTTTTCCATGAATTCCAGCACCTCGCGGCCGCGCTCCCCCACCAGGGCGATGACGTTGATATCCGCCTTTACATTTTTGGCAATCATGCCCATTAGGGTACTCTTGCCCACGCCGGAGCCGGCAAAAATGCCGATGCGCTGTCCCTTTCCGATGGTCAGCATGCTGTCAATGGCCTTGACGCCGAACTCCATCCGCTCCCGGATGGGAGGGCGGGTCATGGGGTTGATGTAGTGGTTGTTCTCCACACAGAACAGCGTGCCGCCCTGAAAAGGGCCCTTGCCGTCGATGGGCTGCCCCAGTGCATTAATCACCCGCCCCTTCAGGAAGGGGCCCATGCGCAGGCTGAGCCTCCGCCCGGTGTTGCGCACAAAATTTCCCGCAGAGATACCGCTCATGTCTGAATAGGGCATCAGCAGGATGTGGTCATTCTTAAAGCCAACCACCTCGGCCATTACCTGGCCGCCCGCGTCCCCGTTGTAGATCTGACAGATATCACCCACAGCGGCCCGTCCGCCGGATGCCTCGATGGACATGCCGACGATATTTTCAATTTTCCCCGTATAACTGATCGTCTCGGCCCGCTGAATCTGCCGGATCATCTCCTGGAACATGGCTTTGGGTCCCTTCCTTGCGCTGCCTCCGCCCTATATCTCGTGTATCAGGTCGCGGATATTCTTGAGCTGTGTGGAGGCGCTGGCATCAATGATCTCATCGGGCATCTCAATGATGCAGGTGCCCGCCTCATCGTCGGACAGCGGAATGATTTTGATGTGGTCGGACAGGCCGGCCAGAGCCGTCATCAGCTCCGGCGTAATGGCAGACACCTCCTTGGCGGCACAGCCGCCCACGTAGATGTGCACCCACTCCCGCCGCTTGAGCTTTTCAGTGGCCACTTGGATCATCCGTGCCACCACCTCACTGCTGCTGTTCAGGCTGACATGGATCACCTTTTCCGCAATGGCCAGGCTGAGCTCACACAGCTCGCCCCGCGTCTCCCGCAGCAGCTCCTCCCGGGCGGCGGTGGCCTTTTCCAAAAAAGCCTGCAGCTCCTCGGCCTGCTGCTCCCGCTGCTTCTGCAGCTCCGCCTGGCCCTCGACCCCGGCCTGCCGCAGCCCTTCTGCATAGCCCTGCCGGTAGCCCTCAGACTGGGCCTGCTGGCGCACCTGCTCGGCCTCCTGCTCCGCCTCCATCTGCCGCCGGGCCAGGTAGTCCTCCGCCTGCCGCCTGGCATCCTCCAGAATCTTCTCCGCCTGAATCTGTGCAAAGTCGACCGCGCTGGGGGTGTCCTTTTCCTCTGCCTCTGGAGCTGATTCCTCCGGCTCTCCCTCTTGCTCGCCCGCGGTATCCGCCGGCTCCTCCTCCACAAGCTCCTCCACGTCCGGAAACACAAAGTCGGAGGTGTTGGGCTGCAAAAAGCGTTTGAATATATTAGGCAATAATATCGTCCTTTCCGCCCTTGAGGATAATCAGCTCGTTTTTCTCCTCCAGATCCCGGATGATCCCCACGATGCGCTGCTGGGCCTCCTCCACATCGCGCAGGCGGACGTTGGTGGTGATCTCCAGATCGTCCCGGATGCTCTGGGCCATACGGGTGGACATATTCTGGAAGATCTTGTTGGAAACCTCGCTGTTGGCGCCCTTGAGGGCCAGCACCAGATCCTTGGGATCGCAGTCCCGCAGGAAACGCTGTACCGAGCGCTCATCCATGGTGACGATATCTTCAAACACGAACATCCGCTTCCGGATCTCGTCAGCCAGCTCGGCATTATGCTCGGACAGATGGTCGAAAATACTTTTTTCACTGGTGCGGTCCAGGTTGTTCATTACACCCGCCACATAGTCCACACCGCCCACCTTGACCTGGTTGGAAGTGAGCAGGTTTGTAAACTTTTTCTCCATTTCCGCCTCAATGATTTTTACGGCGGTCGGAGACGCGCTTTCCATATTGGCGATGCTCTCCACCACCCGTACTTGGGTATTGGAGTCCAATTCCTCCACCACGGCGGCCGCCTTCTCCGGGTCAATATAGGAGAGCACCAGCGCAATCGTCTGAGGCCGCTCGTGCTGCAGCGCCGCAAACAGCGACTTGCCATCCGCCTTGTTGAGAAAAGAGAATTCCCGGTTTTTCAAGGACTTGGTTACTTTTTCCAGTAAGTTGTCTGCGGCCTGTTCTCCAAACGCCTTTTCGAGAACCGCGCGGGCGTACTCCAGGCCGCCTTCCGTTACAGCCTTGTTGGTCAGGCACATCTGGTAGTACTCATTCAGGACGTCTTCTGTAGTAGCGGCATCTACATAGCCCAGCTTTGCAACCTCCAGGGTGATCTGTTCCACATCATCGGGGTCCATGTACTGATAGAGCTGGGATGCCTTCTCCGCGCCAAGAGAGATCACGACGGCCGCTGCCTTTTGCTGTCTCGTCAACTGTTTTGCAGCTTGAGAAGCGGCTGCCCCTCCGGTAGCTGTCTCGCTCATTCGCCATCCCCCTCACGCAGCCAGCTCTTGACCATCTGAGCCGCAATCTCTGGATTGTCCTCGGCAAACTTCCGGACATCCTTCCGCAGTTCCATACTCTTTTCCGTCTGAAGATTCATAATATCCGCCCCCTCCTGCGGCGTGAGCGGAGCGGTCTCCGTCTGGGCCACGGCGGCCAGTCCCGCCGCCTCCAGTTCTTTGCGCCGCTTCCGGCGGCCCCGGCCCAGCAGGAGGATCACCAGCAGGAGTACCAGGAACAGCACGCCGCCTCCTGCGGCCGCGTAGATCACCCAGGCCGGGATTCCCTCCGGCACCGGGAGCACAGGCTCATCCGCCTGGTAGAAGGGGCTGATCAACACCGAGATCTTGTCCCGCTGATCTGCCGTGGCGATGCCCGCTGCCCGGGCAACGTGAGGATACAGCGCGGCCGCATCCGTACCGTCCGCCGCCGCCTGATTGATCGTGACGGATACCATGACATCGCTCACTGTGCCCGACAGGTGCTCCACCTGCTGATTCGTCTCATCCACCAGGTATTTTTTATCTCCGGAGACGTGGACGATCTGGCCTTCTCCATCCGTCTCCCCGTCCTCGTTCACATACTGGTTCAGATCAGCATTGGTGCTCGTACCAGGCACACCTCCGGCCGTGTCGCCGCCGGGAAGGAGGATGTCCCCCTCATAGATCTTCTCCCCGATGATACCCTCACCGCCGGTACTGCCGTCATTGGCCCAGTCCTCCAGATTGTAATCGGTGGAGTCCGTATAGCTGCGGTCCAGATCCACAATGCTGTTGACACTGACTTTGACGTTCTCCGTACCGTAAATCGGTGTGAGTACCTGTAGCACGCTGGTGCGGATTTTATTATTGATCTGCTCCTCCAACTGAAGCTTCAGCGTGGACAAATCCTGGATATCCGTAAAGGTATCCCCCGCAGAATAGGTGTTCCCGTAAGAGTCTGTGATGGTGACATTGTCAATTTCCAGTCCCTGAACGGAGTGGCTGACAAAATTGCGGATGCCCTGCACCTGCTTTTGAGTGAGCTCTGCTCCGTCCCGCATGGTCACAAAAACGGCGGCGCTGGCATCATACTTGTTTTCGCTGTCCAGAATGAAGGTGTTGTCCTCCCCCGGCGTGATATCCACGACGGCCTCCTGGACCCCGTCAAAGCAACGAACCACCGCCGCAATGCGATCCTGGAGCTCATAGAGCTCCAACTGCTCCCGTTCTCCCTCCGTGGTCAGGCTCCCCACATGATCCAAATACATGGAGTAGGCGAAGCCGGACTTGGGGTAGCCCTGCTGGGCCAACGCCGCCTTGAGCCGTACCTCCTGCTCCGCCGGCACCAGAATTGTATCGCTTCCCTCAATCCGGTAATCGGCCATTCCCTGCTCGGACAGATAGGACACAATTTCATTTAATTCCGTCTGATTGAGCCCGGTGAACAGGGTCGTATAGGGCTGGTTCATCTGCATCGCCAATACGACTGCAACGACAGCCACGACCGCAATCAGGCCGGCTATCAGGAAGAGCTTCACCTTTTTCCCGGCCGCCTTCCACCAGCCTACCACCTTGCCCAGGTATCCTTTTATTTTCTCCTGCACACTTGTTACCCCCAGCTCCGGCAAACCTTACACGCTGAGGCGCATAAGCTCGTTATAGGACTCCACTGCCTTATTTCTGAGCTGAATCAACAGTTCCAGCGACGCCTGCGCCTCCGTGATGGAAGTCATCAGCGCCGCCGGATTGTCCAGTTGGCCGGTAGCCAGTTGATATGCCACCTCATTTTTGGCCGCGTCCGTCTCCCGTACGCGGTCAATGGCCGACTGAAAAATATCAGAAAACAGGGTCGGCTGGGTACGCCGGGTACCGCCCACTTCCGCGCCCGCATCCAGGCGCATGCCCTCTGTCTGCAAGTCCGTCCACAGCGGCTGAATCCTATCGATTGCTTGCACACTCATACTCGTCTCTCCTTCGTGTGTCCCGTGCAAAACCGTCCCATTCCCTGCGGCACAGGCTTACTTTCCGATCTCCAGTCCCTTGGCCACGACCTGCTTCAGGACGTTAAACGCAGTAATGTTGGCCGACAGCGCCTGATTGGCCGCCATAGCGTCCGACATCTCTTTGATCAAATCCACGTTGGGCATCTCCACATACCCCTCCGCATTTGCATCCGGGTGGGTCGGGTCATACACCAGCTTAAAATCCGAGGGATCCTCGGCGATCTCCACCACACGCACCCCTCCGGCCTGGGCGGGAGCCGCCGCGCTTCCGGCGCGGGCCAGCGCCAACTGAAACGGCGTGCGCTCCCCCTGCTCCTCCAGCACCACAACCTTTCTCCGATAGGGGCCGCCCCCCTCGGTACGGGTGGTGTTGATGTTCGTTATATTTTCAGAGATCACATCCAGGCGCAGCATTTCCGCAGTCAGAGCCGAGCCTACCACGTTCATTGAACTCATAAACGCCACTTTGATTCCCCCTTATCCCCGGATTGCGGTACGCAGCAGCGACAGTTCACCCGAAATAGCACTCATGACATACTGGAGCTGATAGCCATTTCGCGCCAGCTCCACCGACTGCTCCATAATATCCACCCCATTGTCGTCCATCCGGACGCTCTCCTGCGCCTCGTGAAGCTGTACCGGGGTGTCTGCAATTGCCTCACGCATGGCGGCGCCCGGCTGGGGCTTGTCCGCCGCGGCCTGGACCGCATCCCTCAGGCTCTCCTCAAATGTGACATATTGGGTCTTGTAACCGGGGGTTTCTGCGTTGGCCAGATTATTTAAAATACAGTCCTGCTTGCTCCAAAGAAATCCCATGGACCGCTGAAGCATCAGCATGGAGTTGCTGTTCAGAATATTCACAACAGCGCCTTCCTTCCCTCTTTTTTGGGTGGTTCCTATAAACAGCCGGCTTGATTCAACAACATAATGAGACATTATGTTATTAAACCAAGTCGGATATTTTGCAATTATGAAGCAGCTTTTTTAGATAATGGAGTATAGGCGAAGACTTACTCGGAGCGGCTTCTTATCATACATATAAAACAACTGCGATTTTCACAACTGTAGCCAAAAAAATAAACTTCTGTTTTTGCGAATATGGGACTTGAAGTAAATAGAAATATGGTATAAAATTAGAGTCGTATTTTAGGGTATTTTGTCGAGTGCATAACAACATAATGTCTCATTATGTTGTTCCTGATTTTGGCATGCCGCTTGATACGGAACTGTCAGGTGAAGCGATTCTAACTGTTCCCGGTGTTCCGCCCCGCTGGAGACAACGTAGATCCGGGTCGTGTTGACATTTTCATGCCCAAGGATATCCGCCAGACGCGAGATATCCTTTTCTTTTTTATAAAAAGTACGGGCAAACAGGTGTCTTAGGTTGTGCGGATATACTTTTTCCGGCCCAACCTGTGCAGATTTGCACAGCCGTTTCATGGCATTCCAAATGTTGCTGCGGTTCAGTGTCCGCCCCCCGCGGGTAACAAAAATTGGTCCATCCTGGATTCCACGCTCCCTGGCATAGTCCAGCAAATTTCGGCACAGCTCCTTTGGTATCAGTATGATACGGCTTTTCCCCTTATTGCTTGCAATTGCTCTTCCAAGACGGGCCGCTTCCACCGTGATATAGGCAAGTTCACTTACCCGAATTCCAGTCGCACAAATCGTCTGAATCGCCAGGTGGAGCCGCATATCCCCATTTCGTCGGGCTGCCTCCAGCAGGCGGAAGTATTCGGCCTGGCTCAACTCTTTTTTCTTATCGCAGAAGGTCTGCCGCTGTACCTTAAGCGGCTTGACGCAGCAGTCCCCGGCCCCTTGGAAGCGTAAAAACTGGTTCAGTGCAATCAGCATGGAATTGGTACTGCGCACAGCGTAATGCTCCGCCAGCCAGGCCTTGTATTGGATCACATCCTCCTTACAGACGGTCTGTTTTCCGTGATACGATAAAAAGCGTCGAACATCATGAGTATATTTTTGGATGGTCGCTTCTCTCTTTTCATCCAATATAAGCTGCTTTCTAAACGATTCCACTGCATTTTCCGCCAATTGATAGGTCTGATTCACTAATTTTTGCATACTGGTTTTATTCCCTCCATTTCATTTATAGTAATACCCATTTTAGTCTTTTCACATAATGAAATCCAGAAAGCTATTATTTTAGATATTTCTTACACTATTAGTCCATAAAACGCAAAAGGCCCCCCGGCCATAGTGTTTCCACTATGGCCGGGGGGCCTTTGAATTCTTTTAGAAAGTGATTGCACGCGCGAGCATAACCGCCATTTCCGCCCGTGAAATCGACTGTATGGGATTCAGTTTTTGTTCCGGCGTACCGGTGATGATACCATACTCTATCATATGGGACATGGCCTCCTGCGCATAGGGCGCCACCATTCCGCCGTCCCGGAATCCGGAGAGATAGCCGGTATTCGCTGCCCCGAGGCTCCAGCCCGTGGCCTGCATGGTGCGCTCCAGAAGCACCATGGCATCCTGCCGGGTGACAGGCTCCTGGGGATGGAAGCCCCCGTCCGGATAGCCGCTGGCGATCCCGGCGGCCCGTGCCGCCTGGATTGCCTGGGCGTAGTAGCTGCCCGGCGGAACGTCGGGGAACCCGGAGCCGCTGGCCGGGGTAAGCTGGAACGCCCGGTAGAGCATCAGCATGAAATCCCCCCGGCTCACCGCGTCGGCGGGGCGGTAGCGCTGGCCGCCGGTACCAGTGATTACGCCGGCCTCATACAGCAGGTCCACATAGGGCGCAGCCCAGGCATAGCTGCCCATATCCTGGAAGTAACGGGAGCCCGATCCCTGATTTACCTGGATGCGGATCTGCCCACGGAAGGTCTTTCCACGGCTGTCCGTGCCCTCATAGCCAATCTGGACGCTGCCTGTGAAGCCCGCTTTGGGCAGGAAAGTGAGATCTGAGAGGTTCGGACTGCCGTCCGGGGTGTACTGGGTACCGGTGCGCACTTCGGTCCCCTTTTCGCTGATATCCCGGTAGTTGTAGTACAGCCGCCCCGCGCTCCCGGAGGGCAGGGAGGTAAAGCGCACCTCCCGCAGCTCGCCCTCTCCGCGTGCGGCGCAGGCGGTACGAAAGTCCTGGCTACGGAAGGGCAGCGCCGTCCCCAGGGTGGTATATACAATTTCGCTGGCGCCGGCCGGTTCTTCCACTGTAATCTCGATGGTGCCCTCAAAGCGCTCCCCCTTTGTGTTCCATCCGGTAAAGCCGATTTTCACCGTACCATAAAAATTTTCGTCCGGAACGAAGGAGACCCGGTCCAAATAGGCGCTGCTGGAGCGGTAGTAATTCCGGCTGGCGGACACTTTGCTGGCGTATTTCCCGTCATCATAGTCGTAGTAGAGAGTGCCCTCGCCGGAGTCCGGCAGTTGGAACCGCACATAGTTCAGGTGCTCTCCGGTCAGCAGCTCCGACAAATCGTCAAAGTCCCCGTCCGCGAATGCGGCAGGCTTTCCATGTTTAGTCTGATAGCGTATCGTTGTGTCGCCGCTGTCCACGCCGATGATTACCGTTCCATAGAATTTCTCTCCCGCGGAGCTCCAGCCGGTAAACGGGATGTCTACGGTGCCGGAGAAGTCCTTCTTGGGGACAAATGTAATCCGGTCCACATAGGGGCTGCTGGAACGGTAGTAGTTCCGGCTTTCGGATACCTTGCTGTCGTAGCTGCCGTTTCTGTAATTGTAATACAGCGTCCCCTCCGAAGCGTCCGGGAGTTCAAAGCGCACATAGTTCAGCGTAGTGCCGGTCAGCTCCCGGCACAGGGTATTGAAATCGCCGTCATCAAAGGTGATCCGTCCGTTCCGGTAGGTGGAGTAGCGCACATCGCCGTCACCCGTGCGCCCCACCTCCACCGCCACTGTGCCGGAAAAGCGGTTGCCCTTGGTGTCCCAGCCGGTAAACGGGATATGAACCGTGCCGGAATAATCCTTCCCCGCTACAAATGTAACTCGCCGGAGATAGGGGGAGGAGGAACGGTAGTAGCTGCGTCCCTCCGTCACCTGGCTGTCATAGCTGCCATTGCTGGAGTAGTCGTAGTAAAGCGCCCCTTTGGAGGAATCCGGCCGCTCAAACTGCACGTAATCCAGGGGGTAGCCCGTCACAGCCTTGGACAGGTCGTTAAAATCGTCGTCATCAAAGGTCACCTTGCCGCCCTGGGCAATGGTGTAGGTGAGATCCCCGGTGTTCTGAGCCTGAGAGACGCGGATGGTAATGCGTCCGCGGAAGGAGCTTCCGTTGCTGTCATAGCCGGTATAGGGGATCACCACCTCTCCCCGGTAGCCTGCGGCAGCCACAAAGGTGATGTCGGACAGGTTGGGGCTTCCGCTGCGCTTATACTGCTTGGAGGTGTCCACCTTGCTGCCGTAATTCTGCTCGGAGATATAGTTGTAATAGAGTGTCCCCCGGCCGCTGTCCGGCTGGGAAAAGATGACATAGCTCAATTCCCGGCCCGTGTGGCTGCGGCAAATCCGGTTAAAGTCATCCGCGTTCAGTGAGAGGGGCTGCTGTCCGGCCACGGAGTAGGAGACATCCTCCTGCTCCTCCACCGTGACCTCAATCGTCCCCTGGAAAAAGGAGCTCCCGCTGGCATAGCCGGTATAGTGGATGACGGCGGTTCCGCTGAAATCCGGCTTCGGCACAAAATACAGCTCCGAGAGGGACATCTGCCCCAGAGACGGATCGGCATAATATTGTTCCCCGGTGCCCACGCCCTTTCCGGTATCTCCCTCAGATTTGTACTGGTAGTAGAGCGTACCCTGCCGGGTGTCCACTGTCAGTCCGCTGATATAGCGCAGAGAGCTTCCCAACACGCTGCTGCACTGGTTTTGCAGTTTGGAGCGAAGGGAGGAGAAGGCCAGCGGCTCCCCCGCCCCCGCCGAGCCGAAAATGATATCAGCGGTGTTGCGCTTGACGGTGACGGAGCAGGCGGCCTGATAATTCCCGCTGGCATCGGAAACTGTAATCACCGCGTCGCCCTGGGCCTTGGCATAGAGGTAGCCGTCCCCGGTGACCGTGACGATTTCCGGTTTGCTGCTTGTCCACTTCAACGTCCCCAGCGAGCCATACGGATTCGCTTTCAGCGTGTGGGTGTCCCGCTCGTTCATGGTCAGAGAGGTTTCATCCAGAAGGATACCCTTTACTGTGATCTCGCAGGTGTCCGTATTGCTCTCCGAAATCGCCGTGATGACGGCCTTGCCGGGGGCCATGCCTTTGACTTCACCCGTAGCGCTGTTCACGGTGGCAACCGAGGGGCTTTCGCTTCTCCAGGTCAAAGGGGCCCCCTCCGGTGTAACCTTGGCATTGAGTTGGAGGGTCTGCCCAATATCAATCTCCGTAACGGCAGGCGGGTCAATGGATATTCCAGGAGTGACCGCCGGTTTTACCGTGATCTCACAGCTTGCATTGCCGATATCACCTGTCCCACTGTTCAGATAGGCAGTAATGGTAACCTTTTTTTCGTCGGTCGTTTCCCCTGTTTTTACGGCCATCACTTTGGTGGTCAGGGTGCCTGTTGATTCCACGCTTACCCGGCCAATGTCCCCGCTCTCCCAGCGGATCGACAGCCCCGCGCCTTTCAGTCCATCCTCATCAAGCGGGCCTGTATCCGATGTTACGATGGCCTTAAGCGGGAGGGACTCGCCCTCTACCAGGTCAATACTCGACGGCTCCACCTTTATGCTGTAGGTCGGCGCCGGATCAGCCGAAGCCACCGCCGCCGGGAGCATTGTCCCCAACAAAACACAGGAAAGGAGGAGGGAAAGCACCCTTACCCCCACCTTCTTTTTCACGGAAAATCACTCCTTTGTTCTCTGGAAAGCAGGGGACGGGCAGGGTCTGCCCGTCCCCTGCTTTCCAACATGATTCGCGGCTACGTAGTGGGAGAATCCCCCTCAATCGCACCTTGCGTAATGACAAAACGTCCGTTTGTCAGGAACTGCCCGGTGCCGCCTGCCTCTGTCACATAGGTCAGGATTGTTTTTGTCTTTGCTTCCATCCCACGTCCGTTCATGTTCATATCGCTGGCGTAACCGGTGGTAAAGAACACCAGCGTGTCTCCCTCCACGACTCCCTCATAGCTGAATGTGAATGTGCCGCTCGGGGAGGCGAGAGCCCCGCTCGCCAGTTTCAGCTTTTTCGCCGCACTCCCGCCGATGCCGAATGCCTCGTCCAGAATATAGACCGCCTTCTGGCCCTGGGTTGCATTTTCAGGCTTCTTGGTCCAGACCTCCTTGAGCGTCTGCCGGTCCTCGCTGAGCCAATACAGATTTTCACTGAACGAAAGCGTCACGGTTCCCGACCAGCCTGTACCCGTGGCGTTGGCCTTTCCACCCGTTACGGTGAGAACCGGCGGATCATTGTCCGGGATGTTGACCCCGCCGATCGCCTTAAAGCCATCCTCCGTGCCGTCCTTGTTCCGGGCAACCGCGAGACAGTAATAGAGTGTATTCATGTTCATGTACTGCTCAAACTGCTTTACCTGCGGTACATTTTTCTCCAGGCTGATCGGGCCGGACGCCACGGTAGTCATGCTGTCGCCGGATTGATTCCGCCGAATCAATTTCCCAACACGGTCGCGGAGAGATGCCTTTGCATACATATCAAAGACAGAGGGCCCTTCATTTCCGCTTCCCTGACGCACCGTTTCAATCAGCGCCTCAAGGATAGTCATATCCGGATTCAAGCCAGAGCTCTGGAACTTCTTTAAATCTTCTTGGTCCATATTGGCCTCAGTGGCAAATTTTCCTTTCAGAAAATCGGGAATCTGATTATATGCCACCAGAACATAATTCAGCTCCGAGCTCTCCGAGGTTTTAAATTGTACATCCGGGCTCTGGTTGTTCAACGTAATATAGGGCGTCCCCACATCTGTCGTGGTAAACCGGTAACACTGTACCTCAGAATAGTTCTGCGCCGTATTCTGAATGACAAAGTAAACGATATAGTCTGTCTGTGGAGACAGATCCTCCACCGAAAGCTTTACCACGCTGGACTGGCATGCAGTATTGTCATACTTGATACTGGGATTTTTACTGTAACTCTTCTCCGGATTCAAAATATCCATGACCTGCGGCTGATTGAAAGAGGGCATAGTAATTGTACTGTCGCCTTCTATAGGGAGGCTGGAATAGTGAGGCTCATCCTTATAGTTATTGCCGTCCTTGTCCGTTGTCAGGATATCCCCTTTCGGCGCCACTACATAGTAGACCGTACCCGGCCGGTTCAGCAGCAGCTCCATCTGTGCATCGGTCGCACCAGGAGTAAACTTGGGGTATCCGCTTGTAAACTCCGGGATACTCTGGTCGCTGAAGGGCACTTTCAACGTAAAGTCTTTCGGCAGCCCAATGTCTGTGAGATCGCCGTTTACCACTGTGTCCATCCAGTTTTGTTCCGTCACCGATGTCGCCATCATACGCAGATCATTGTCTTTTCCCGCCACCACGTTGACGCGGATATTGACCCGTCCGTTCCACGCCTGCTTGTCCCTCTCCCCGTTCACGCTGGTAAATTCCATGGCGTACTCGTAGGTCTGTCCTTCCTTGAGTTCGTTAAGCGGGTCAAAATCGGTCATCGTTTCGCCCACCTTCAAGAAATCCTTGGTCAGACTGACGCCCAGAAAGCCTTCAGTTGCAGAGGAAAGCGTAATTGTAACTTCGCCCTTCTTGTTCAACTGCTCCCACGGACCTCCGTCGGTGCTCCGATAGAGGTTAAAGCTCAGATTGGTATCCGTCCAAATGAGCATATCCCAATCAATGAAGTCGCCTACTTTATCTGTGGTCACAGGGTCCAGCTTCCATACCGCATTAACCGTTTTCTTATTATCGGGACCCGATCCGACCGTGATTTCAGCCTGGTTGACAGTGGAAATATTTACCTGGGCAAATACCGTTGTAAACTTGTCCAGAGTCACCTTACCCATGACATTCTTACTCTCAGAGGTATCCGCGATCTTTCCGGCCTCAATCTCAAAGTAATAAGTCGCACCGCTCTGGAGGTTGAGGGCGGCATCGGCACTTCCGCCCGAACCCGGGAACACGACCACCGTCTTGCCATCCTCCTGCTTGATCACCACATTTTCGTAATTGATCGTCCAGTTGTCCTTGTCATCCTTGTAATCCACAACCTGAGTGGCCGGGCCGTTTCCGGTGTCCTGGTAGAGCTTGATGCTGTCCCGCAGCAGCCCGGCCAGCTTTGACTTCGGCTCGGTGCCAGCCGCCACCTTCTGATAGAGCTCATACAGGTTCTGGTTCGTCCCCGCGTCCTGAATCCCCTCGCTGAACACCAGCCGGACATCGGTATTGGGCAGTGGGGTAGTGGAGTCGGTTCCGTTATACTTGGTGAACTCCTGGGTTACAGTGGGCGCATTGGGATCCAGCGTATGAATCGTAATCTTTCCCACCGTCTCCGAGTAGTTTCCCGCCTTATCCTGGGCCACATAATAGAGGTCATAAGCAGTTTCTTTCTCCAGGCCGCTGACGGTAAAGGAGACGTCCTTCCCCTCGGTCATGGTAACCTTTCCGTTCTTGAGTGCGTTCATACCGGCCGACACCTGGAGTTTGGCGTTGTCGCTGCTCAAATCCACCTTTCCGGACTGTCCGGCCAGGGGCTTGGGGTACTCCTCCCCCTCCTTCACCACCACCCAGTACAGAGTGCCCGCCTCGTTCAGGTTGGCATACAGCCCCACAGAGGTGGCATTCACCTTATTTACTGTAGGGTTGGTATTGAAGCGGGGCGGTGTACCGTCTACGGTGGTAAAGGACACCTTTTTGACGGCGGAACTCTGCCCACCGTCCACGTCGGTGAGCCACAGGTACAGGTCGTAGGACTCCAGCTCCTCCAGAGGGACGTTGTTCACGTCAAATGTATTGGAGACGTTCTTGGTCACATCGAGGGTTCCAAAGCCCAGATTGCCGCTGACGGCGTTGGCCTTAAAGTCGTTGGCCGTGGGGGCGGACGCCCCCTTGGGCAGCACCGCCCAGTACAGCCGGCAGGACTTGGTGGCCATGGTCGTCACCTGCCCGGAGGTGCTGGTGATTTTGGACATATAGGGGTAACCGGAGGCGAAATTGGGCACGGTGTTGTCCGGCGTAGTAAAGGAGATGACCTTCAGCGGGCTCCGCTCCTCCCGCGCGTCCACAAAGACGGCGGACAGGTAATAGGAGCCGTCGGAGGTCAGGCCGCTGATTTTGACGCTGCCCGGCTGGCTGGAGCCGGGCAGGCTCAGGGTGCCGCTCTTAACAATCTTGGGGCTGTAGGACGAGGGGTTGAGCAAATCGTCCACCCCCACGGAGCCGTCGGTCACCGAGGTGACCGCCCAATAGACGGTACCCTTCTTATTGGCGCTGAACCGGGCGGTGGCGCTGGTGGGCGCCAGATCCGTGACCTCCGGGTAGCCCGCCAGCAGCCTTGGGTCCGCCGAGGACTCCGCCGCCGCTTCACTGTCCATCTTCTCCCCGTCGATGGTGGCCTCCACGCCGGGCCGGATGGTGATTTGATCCGGCAACATCGTCACCGTGCTGCCCGGGGCGTTGACGGTCAGGTGGCCGATGTCCCCGTCGCCGGTCACGGAGGTGGCCACGTCCAGGTTCACGTTGTCCACCTCAGCGCCCGAGGCAATGTTCAGGGTCGAATCCGTGGCCTTTTCGTCCACGTTGATGGTATCCACATGTCCGCTGGCGACGCCAATACGGGACTTGGGCGTCAGGTTCGTGACCTCCTTGACATTGCCCGCCAGGTTGAGGGAAAGGCCGTCCTCCCCCTCCAGGGCGATCTTGCTCAGGCCGTACCCCGCGGGGGTGCGGTCGTCCAGATAGGCGTCGGTGCGCACGCTGGTATGTTCAATGACCCCGTCGCCCTCCACGCGGATGGAAATCTGCTGGTTGGGGATGTTGTCCACAATCAGCTTGGGCGCGTTCACATTGCGCAGCACAATGCTGTCGTCTCCGCCCTCGCTCACGCCGCCGCCGCTGATGACGATCTCCCCCAGCACGGTCACATTCTCCAGCGTGATCTCGCCCAGATCCACGCCGCCCGTAATGTAGAGGTTGCCGCCCACCACAGTATCCCTCAGGGTGACGCCGGAGCTCGTAATGGTCACATTGCCCCAGGTGCTCCCCAGGCTGTGGACTCCGGCTGTCTGCACCGGGGTGCCCACGGCCTTTACCACCAGGATCGCCGCCTCTCCACGGGTAATCGGGTTCTTGGGGCGGAAGCTGCCGTCCGGGTAGCCGTTCACCAGGCCGTACCGGGCTGCCGTGGCAATATAGCCCCGGCTCCACTCGCTCAGCTCCCGGCTGTCGGTAAAGCTGGTGTTCTCGCCGGTATCCGGCTGCAGCATCAGATTTCGGGTGAGGATAATGGCCGTCTCCTCCCGGGTAATGCTGCTGTCGGGGGAAAAGGTGGTCTTGGACGTGCCGGAAATATAGCCCTCCGTATAGGCGATATCCACATCCTCCGCATACCAGGCGGAATCCGGCACATCCTGGAAGGGATCGCCCCCCAGCTTCTCATAGCCCAGCGCCCGGTTGATCACCGTCACAAACTCCGCCCGCGAAATGGGGTTGTCCGGTCGGAGGTTCCCCGATATATCCCCCCGCATAAAGCCCCAATCCACCATCTGCTGCAAATAGGAGTCTGTATAGGCTGCCCCGGCCTGGCGAGGCAGCTGCGGGAGCAGCCCCAGCAGCAGGACGCATGCCAGCAGGGTGGCGCCTACACGGCGCACAGTTCCCTTCCAGAGGTTCATCATCGTTTCGCCATCCTTTCTCTTGCTCTGCTTACATTTCTGCCGTATGCCGGAACTGAAGGCTGAACACGGCCTCACAGACCATATTTTCTTCCTCACGGAGCATATCAACAAACTCCGCCGCATAGAGAGGAATCGGCTCCGGAGAGGGCCGCTCGCGTAAAATCTTTACCCTGAGTACCAGCGGCTCTGCTGTAACCGGGATTACAATCTCGGCTACCTCGTCCACCTCCAGCTTCCGGGCGCAGAAAAAGGCCGCTCCGCCGCAGCTCAGATCGTTGCTCAATACCGGCATCCGCCCGCGCCACCGGCCGCTCACCGGATAGAGGAAGCTCTCAAACCGCACCGGCATGCGCAGGTTGCGGCGCACCTCCTCCCCCAGCATGCGCACCGACTCTACCGAGACGAGATTATCCCGGCACCGGACAATCCGCCCTTCCATCGCCGGGAACTGCTCCGAGGTTCCCACCAGGCTGATGTACTCATGCCCCAGCACCCGCTTGATATCCCCGTGGGCGATCCGGAGCTGCCAAACGTTTTTTTCCGGTCCATCCTCGGAAACCCCCTGGGCCACCGGGGCTCCCCGGCTGTCCAGCAGCATGTATTTATAGCTCATCGCATGCTCACTCCTTTGCCTGCTTCGCCTCCAGCCGTTCCCGGCGCTCCCGGCGGTATTTCTCCGGGTCCGACGGGTCGAACTGCAAAAAGTAAATGTAAATGTCCACGATGGCCTGATAGAGCTCCTCCGGAATCTCCCTGCCCAGCTCCATCTGGGACAGAATGGTCGCCAGGGAATTGTCCTCATAGACGGGAACGCCGCTGTCCACCGCCACTTCTACAATCCGCTCGGCCAGGTGGCCCATGCCGGACGCCACAATCACCGGCGCACCACTGCCCGGGCCATATTGCAGGGCCACCGCGCGCCCGGAGCCGCCCTGTTTAGATTTTGACATTGATACCGCGCTCCCCTTCAAACAGTCCCGGAAATACTTCCGTCAGCGTCAGCGGACGGGTGTGCTTCTGTACCTGGACACTTCTCCCCTTCAGGCCGTGATCGGCCAGAATCTGCCCTAAATCCTCCGCAATCAGGCTGCTGTGGGCTGTCACACTGTCCGGGCCGTAGACACTCACATCCACCTGCTCCTTTCCGGCCCCCAGTGTCATCTCCAAAAAGCCCACTGAGGGGAGATCCATCTTGAACAGGAACTGGATCTTATGTCCGTCCCCGCGCCCATCCCGGGCCTCCTCCCGCTCCTCCGCGTCCGGGTCCACCCATAACTCCGAGTACATCCGCCTGCCCTCCCACTCCAGCGGGACAATGGTATGGTGCAGCGGGAGGAATACGCTCTCATTGAGCAGCATGGACCGCACGATCTCCTGAAACGCCTCCCGCAGGTCCGTGCCGTATTCTCCCTGCAGCGCCCGCTGCGCCGTCCGGGCCAGCTGCTCCGTAAATGTATCCGCCTGGGCGGCCTTGGTAAACTGGTTCTCCCGGAGCAGCTTCCACAGCGTCTGATCGTCCAACTGATTGAGACCGGCCAGGGTATCTCCATAGCCGCCCAACTGCCGGAACGCCAGCATGACCCCCTCCTCCGCGCCGTTTTCATAGCGGGCCATATGCAGCATCAGCATCCCAAGCAGCGTCCGTGCTGTTCCCATATCGTGATAACGCTTGATATAAGAACCCAGGTAGGGCAGAATCTGTCCCTGCAGCAGCTCTAAATTCTCCGCCCGCGCCCCGGCCTGAAGGCCGTTTTCCAGCTTCCCCGTCAGCTCAGCCAACTGTCCCCTCCAACTCTGGGGCAGATAGTCCGAAAGCTGCCGGAGCAGGGAGAGCATGCTGCGTCCAATGTGACCCGTGGCGGAAAAATCACTGTAGCGTTTGGCAAAGTTCAGAATTGCCCCCCGCACGGTATCGCCGGGCGTCTTTTGATAAACCTCCCTCAGCAGGGAGAAGAGGGGCCCTGCAAATCGGTTGCCCGCCTCCATCTGCGTCTGAAAAAACTGTCGGAACGCATCGGGGTCCATTTTAAGCAGTTCCAGAAATCCGGATAACTCTTCTGTCACACCTGCCGCCAAGCCGGGCGTGGTTACCAATCCCTGCATCAGTGTGACCAGCTTGGACAGTTCCGCCCCCAACTCCGGCATATCCCGCATCTGCTGCAGGAAAAACTGAAGGTTGGAATCATAGCGCAGCACACCGGAGTTCAGCGCATCATTGGCCCCCTGCTGATCGGTACGGGCGTCCGGCCGGCCCACCCGGCTGGGGTCCGGGATGTTCTGAATCCGGGTGTCACTTGGCTTTGGGGCTGCCGGCAGTGTGCGGTTGTTATTTGAGGCGTCATAATTGGGAACCGGATTGGTCACGCCCACTAAATTCGCCACGTGCAAATCACCCTTTTCTAAAATCTCATTCCTGGAGAGGGTGGCAATGCGGCCGGATTCCACTCCATGTATCTTTTTCGCGTTCTGCTCTTATTTTTTGGCCAATCCTGTCGATCGGAACATCAGAAGTTCAACGCAAAGGAAGGATGTACCGATGGGCAATGGAAACGACAGCATTTTAGAGGCATACCTTTTCGAAACCAATTCCCTGCTGGAGCAGCTTGACAGCCTTGTTTTGGCCGCCGAGGAAAAGGACAGCTTTTCCGAAGAGGATGTCAACACGATCTTCCGCATCATGCACACCATCAAGGGCTCCTCAGCCATGATGGAATACAGTTCCCTGATGACAATCGCACACCGGGCGGAGGATCTGTTTGCCATTGTCCGTGACAAATCGATGGAGATTGTCCCGGAGGCGCTGCGCCCCGCCCTGTTCGACCTGCTGTTCCAGATCATCGACTTTTTCCGCGGGGAAATTGAGCGCATTGAAAACGGACAACCTCTCACTCAGACGATCGACAGTCTTCTCCAAAAAGTTAATAGTTTTATTCAGCAAATTCAAAATGGCGCCGCCGCTGCGCCGGCCGAGGTCCCGCCGGCCGCGCCGGAGGCCCCGGCCCCGGCGGATTCCGGTCCGACAGCCGTCCCCGGCTTCCCCTATGCTCTCCAGATCTTCTTTGACGAGGGTGCCGGCATGGAGAACCTGCGGGCATTCATGCTTGTGAGCACAATCCGCGACGGCGGCTCCGAGGATAGCTTCCAATACCTTCCCGCCGATGTGGAGCACAATCCCGACACGGCGGCGCAGATCGTGGACTCCGGCTTTACGCTCTATTTCCGGGATCAGGCGCAGCGGGATGCTGCAATCCATGCAGTCACGAACGCCGGCTCTGTGCGTACCTACCAGGCCATCGATCAGGAGGCGCCCCCACCCGCCGCCCCGGAACATCAGTCCCCCCCGGCGGAAAAGCCGGCGGCCCCGGCTTCCTCCCGGGAGGCCCCCAAGGCCGAGTCTGCACCCCAGCCTCACCGCGAGAGCCTGATCAGCGTCAACCTGAGCAAGTTGGATCAGCTCTCCGCAGTGGTGGGCGAGATTGTCATCACCGAATCCATGGTCACCTCCTCCCCTGAACTGAAGGGTCTTCGCCTGGATGAGTTTACCAAATCCGCCCGTCAGCTGCGCAAGCTCACGGATGAGCTTCAGGATGTGTCCATGTCCCTGCGCATGGTTCCCGTATCCGCCACCTTCCAGAAAATGCACCGCATCGTGCGGGATATGTGCAAAAAGCTCAACAAGCAGGCCAAGCTCACACTGGTGGGCGAGGAGACGGAAATTGACAAGACCATTGTGGACAGCATCGGCGACCCCATCATGCACATTGTCCGCAACTCCATGGACCATGGTATCGAGGAGGATGTCCAGGACCGCATCCGTGCGGGCAAGGACCCCGTTGGTGAGATTACTCTCTCCGCCCGGCAGACCGGCAGCGAGGTTATCATTGAGATCAGGGATGACGGCCAGGGCATCAACGATGAGGCCGTATTGCGCAAGGCCGTCAAAAACGGGCTTGCCTCCCCCGATGTGGAGTACAGCCACCGTGAAATCCTCAACTTTCTCATGTCTCCCGGCTTCTCCACCAATACCGAGGTGACAGAGTTTTCCGGCCGGGGTGTCGGCATGGATGTCGTCAAGCAGAATGTAGAGGCGGTAGGCGGAACCGTTTCTCTCACCAGCGAGCTTGGCAAAGGCATGACCACCACGTTGAAAATCCCGCTGACCACGGCAATTATGGACGGTATGGAGGTATCTGTCGGAGGCTCGA
The DNA here is from genome assembly GCF_964239415.1 of Clostridium sp. ATCC BAA-442. Lineage (NCBI taxonomy): Bacteria > Bacillati > Bacillota > Clostridia > Eubacteriales > Clostridiaceae > Clostridium > Clostridium sp. ATCC BAA-442. The sequence goes on from NZ_CAXSQB010000018.1 coordinate 64,323, forward strand.
TTTTCACCATCCCGATCCACAATATCCGCCAGTCCTTCAAAATTCACTCCGATCAACTGGTACACGACGCTGCCGGCGGAGAGATCTTCAAGTGTATGGGCAGCTTTTATCCTGTGGTGCGCATGCGGGAGCTCTATCAGATCGAGGAGGGATGCACCCAGGTAGAGGACGGCATCCTGATCTGGCTGGAGGCCGGTGAACTCTCCTACTGCCTGTTTGTAGATGAGCTGCTGGGCGAACAGCAGGTCGTGGTCAAGCCCCTGCCCAGCTACCTAAACAGCTTCAACATCAAGCGCAGCGGCATCGCGGGGTGCACGATTCTGGGGGATGGCAACATCAGCATTATTCTGGATGTGGCCAATCTCTACTCTCCCTTTCGTTAAGGAGGCATTATAACCATGGATCAGGATAACCAATTCAACGCCGTACCGGAGGAGGGCGTACCTGCCCCGGCACTGGATGCCCAGACGGTGAAGTATCTGCTCTTCTGCTCGGACAACCTGCTCTTCGGCGTGTCGGCAGATTACGTGGTGGAGATTATTACCAACCACGCCATTACCAAGCTGCCCCTGGTACCAAATTACATCCGGGGAATCATCAACCTGCGGGGACAGATCATCCCGATCGTAGACATCCGCCTGCTGCTGGGACAGCCCAGTCAGAGTGACAACTGTATCATCATTCTCAACATTGAGGACACCTTGGTAGGTATTCTGGTGGACACTGTGCAGAAGATGATTGATGTGGATACAGCACTGATTCTGCCCTCTCCCTCTCAGGACACCCGGAATCTGGTTTCCGGCATGTGTTCTCTGTCCGAGGAACAGACCATGCTGGTCTTTGACTGTCCTCAAATTCTCAACCAGCCTTAGGGCAGAAAGTGCAGGCTCCTGTTTTGAATATGCTGTTTCGCGATATGTCCGTTTCAGACGCTGATTTTCAGCGCATGGTGCGCTTTATTCAGGATAACTACGGGATTGACCTGAGTAAAAAAAAGCAGTTGATTACCAGCCGTCTTTCCCATTCCCTTCGGGAGCGCGGGTATCCGGACTTCTCTGCCTTTCTGGACCACCTGCTCAAAAAGCAGGACCCCGCTGATCTGGAGCTGGTACTCAATAAGCTGACCACGAATTATACCTTTTTTATGCGGGAACCCGACCATTTTACCTTTTTCCGCGATGTGATACTGCCGGAGCTCTCCCGCCGCCATCAGAAAGACCGGGTTCTCTCCATCTGGAGCGCGGGCTGCTCCAGTGGTGAGGAGCCCTATACGCTCTCCATCTACCTGAAAGAGTTTTTTGGGCCCCAGGCATCCCAGTGGGACACCCGGATTCTGGCCACTGACATCTCTCAGCAGGCCCTGTCCAAGGCCAAGGCGGGGCAGTACAAGCTGCCCGCTGATATGCCCGGTGAATGGCTCAAGCGCTATTTTGTGAAGGATGACGCCACCTGTCTCTATACGGCGGCGCCCCAACTGAAGCAGAATGTTATTTTTCGCACGTTCAACTTGATGGACCCCATTCACTTCCGGCTGAAATTTGATGTAATTTTTTGCCGCAACGTGATGATTTATTTTGATCAGGCGACCCGGGACGCCCTGGTCCGGCGCTTTTACGATGCCCTGCATCCAACCGGATACCTGTTTATCAGTCACTCCGAATCTCTGGGGCAGACCCGGCTGTTCCGAACGGCCGCCCCGGCGGTTTATCAAAAGCTTCCACTCGGGACGCACCAGTAAATCTCGCAAAGAAAGGTTCCGGTACTTATGCAGACCACAAATCGAAAGATCCGCGTTTTGGTCGTGGACGATTCCGCTGTGGCACGCAGCGTCATCATCCAGGGGCTTTCCGCCTCACCCCGCATCGAGGTGGTGGGGTATGCAGTCAATGCCATGGATGCAAAGACAAAACTCCAGCACCTCTCCCCTGATGTAATGACGCTGGATGTGGAAATGCCCGGCATCAACGGCATTGATTTTTTAAAGCAATTTCTTCCGTCACATCCTCTCCCCGTCATCCTCGTCTCCTCCCTTAACCTGCGGGTCTTTGATGCGCTGGCCGCGGGAGCGGTGGACTTTGTGCGCAAGCCTGACGCGGTAGAGAGCCGGGAATCCTTCCTCCAGGCCCTGACCCATAAAATTATTGTGGCCTCCCATGCCAGGTTATCCCGTGCCAACCTGCCCCACCCTGCCGCCCCCGCCGCTCCGCTGCGTTTTGGCGGCGATGGGGCGCCGGAGCAGACCGTCATTGGTCTGGGCGCCTCCACAGGCGGCACAGAGGCCACGCTGAACGTGCTCAGGCGGCTCCCGGCCAACATTCCCGGCATGGTGATCGTACAGCACATGCCGGTCGGGTTCACCAAGATGTATGCCGAGCGCCTCAACCGTCTATGCCAAATGGAAGTGCGTGAGGCTGTCAACGGCGATGAAATCCGCCCTGGCCTGGCACTTGTGGCGCCTGCGGATTATCAGGCCAAGGTTGTGCGCATGGGCCCGCGCTACACACTCTCCTGTATTCCGGGCGAAAAGGTGAGCGGGCACCGGCCCTCGGTGGATGTCCTCTTTTCCTCAATGGCCGCCTCGGTCCGCTGCCGCATGGTTGGTATCATCATGACGGGGATGGGCCGGGATGGGGCCAGCGGCCTGCTGGAGATGCGGAAGGCCGGGGCGTACACGATCGGCCAGGATAAGGACTCCTGCGTAGTCTACGGCATGCCAATGGTGGCCCATGATATTGGAGCAGTCACGGTTCAGGCCTCCTGCGACAACATCGCCAGTGTTCTGATGAACCACCTCAATAACCGCTGATGATTTCAGTAAAAGGACCGCTTCCTGTACTGGCTGTGCAAAGGCAGGCGCAGGAAGAGAAGGGATAAGTGCCAAACGAGTTTCGTGGGCCCAATCAATTGGCCAGCAGTCTGTGTTTGGCGCCTATCCTTTTTCTTTTGGATTGGTGAAATAGGTTCTTATATTTAGGGGGGTAATCTATCATGAGGAGCATCAAACAAAAGCTCTTGGTCCGCATTTTGGCAATGACCGCAGCAGCGGCCCTGATTTGCGGCGGCGTAGGAATTGCAGCCAACTACATCAGCTCCCATTCGATGCTGGAGCAAAGCCTGGAGTCCACCGCATCCCTCGCCGCCACCCGTGTTTCCTACGAGCTGTTGTCCTATCAAAACGCGGTTCGCGGCCTGGGTATGGTTCCAGAGCTCAGCGACGGCGCCGTTCCCGTCACTGAAAAGGAGCGGATTGTAGACCACTGGGCTCAGTCTTATGGTATGGAGCGCGGCAATTTGCTGGATTTGTCGGGCAGGAGCCTGTTTGACGGAAACAGCTACTCCGACCGCGCGTATTTCCAGCAGGCGGCTCAGGGGGAGGTCTGTATCTCCGTGCCAACCCTGAGCAAAGTTACAGGGGAATTGTCCATCATGGTGGCCGCGCCTGTCTGGTTGAACGGCATAGAGGGCGGCACTGTCGCCGGTGTAGTCTACTTTGTGCCCCATGAAACCTTCCTCAATGACATCATGGAGTCCATTCATATCAGCGAAAACAGCGGCGCGTACATGATTGACTCCACTGGTACGACGATTGCGGACACCACGCTGGACACAGTATCGGTTCAGAACATTGAGCAGGAGGCCCAACAGGATTCCTCCCTCTCCGCCCTGGCGGCGCTGCACGCGGACATGCGGGCGGGGAACAGCGGCTATGGCAGCTATGAGATAAGCGGCGCCCAGAAATATCTGGCCTACGCCCCGGTTCCCCAGACCGACGGCTGGACCGTCGCTGTCACCGCGCCCGTTAAGGATTTTCTGGGCGCCACCTATACAAGCACACTTCTGACCGCCATTCTTTTAATTGTCATCCTGGTCATTGCCATCCTCCTGGCGGTTCGAATGGCGGGCGAGATCGGCAATCCGATCCGGGCCTGCGCCGAGCGCCTTCAGCTTCTGGAGCAGGGAGACCTGTCCTCCCCTGTCCCCACTTACGAGCGCAGAGATGAGATCGGTGTCCTTTCGCTCACTACCCGGCAGATCACCACGCGGCTTCAGGAACTGATCGGTGATATTGGCTACCTGTTGGGGGAGATGGCCGACGGGAACTTTGATGTCCGTTCGAGGGATTATGACCTCTACCAGGGCGACTATACGAATATCCTGGCCTCCGTGCGCAACATCAACCGCAACCTCAGTCACACGCTTCAGCAAATCAATCTGGCCGCGGACCAGGTTTCCGCCGGCGCCGAGCAGGTATCCTCCGGCGCGCAGGCGCTCGCACAGGGCGCCACGGAGCAGGCCAGCGCGGTGGAGGAGCTCTCCGCTACCATATCCGAGATCGACAGCACAGCCCGGGAAAATGCCGAGGCCTCCACCCAGGTCAAGGAAAAGTCCGGCCTGGCTGGCGAAAAGGTGACTGTGAGCCATGAAAAGATGTCTGCGCTGACGGATGCCATGTCCGATATTCTGAAGGGGCACCAGGAGATCAGCCAAATCATTGAAACAATTGAAAACATTGCGTTTCAGACGAATATCCTGGCTCTGAATGCCGCGGTGGAGGCCGCCCGGGCCGGCTCCAGCGGAAAGGGCTTCGCAGTCGTGGCCGACGAAGTGCGCAATCTGGCCGCCAAATCGGACCACGCCGCCAAGCAGACCAAGGAGATGATCGAGCGCTCCACCAAAAATGTGGAGCGGGGCGGCCAGTTGACTGGGGAGGTCAGCGCGGTTCTGGAAGAGACCACCCGTCTGGTTCAGGATACCGTCGCTTTCATTGACCGGGTGGCCGGCAACATTGTCTCGGAGGCCCACTCCATTGACCAGGTATCCGAGGGCGTTGACCAGATCTCCAGTGTGGTACAGACGAATTCCGCCACAGCAGAGGAGAGCGCTGCGGCCAGCGAGGAGCTCTCGGGGCAGGCTCAGCTGCTAAAGGAGCTGACCGGGGGATTCACCTTCCGCAAGGACGATACCGGTACTGCTCAGCCTCCGCAGTAACCATATGGGACCTTCCGCCGTAAAGCAGACTTCCCAAAGCCCAGGCGTCCCCGCAACAAAAAAGCTGCATGGAATTGAATTCCATGCAGCTTTTTTGTTGCCTATTTTCTTATCCGTGCAGTGAACAGCCGTTCAGCGCTCCGTTTTCCCTTGCTGTTCCCCCACCATGTGCCGGTATGCCTTCATCCGCGCTTCGCTGATCCGTCCGGCACAGACCGGACAGCCGCACTTTCGTTTTCCAGCCCTGGAGTAGACGACCGCCTTCCACACATGTCCCTCCGGGCACTGCCACCAGACCTTTCTCCGGCTCCCAGCCGTCACCATTCTGGGCGTCAACTGGCCGTTCAGCGTCGGGTGCCACTGGGCGGCGACCTTCGGCTCCACAGTCTCCAGGTCGTTAAAGCCGGGCCAGACCTTCCGCCCGGCGCAGAAGGGACACCCCGCCCCCTCCCTGCTCCTGGAGGTCACCGTGGCCTTCCACGCGTGGCCCAGGGGACAGAGCCACCAGACCTTTCGATTGCTGTTGGGTGAGACATTCTCCGGCCTCAGGGCGCCGTTTTTGTCCGGATGCCATTGAGCGGCCAGTTGGGGAAACTGGCTGGCCAAATCGTTTTCTCCCGGAATGATCTGCTTGCCGGCACAGACCGGGCAGCCGTTTCCCAGACTGGTTCGTGACAGCACACTGGCCTGCCATTCATGGCCTTTGTCGCAGCGCCACCATACCTTGCGTCTGGTACCAGCCGTAAGGTCTTCGGGGGTCAGGCTTCCGTTCCGGGTTGGATGCCACTGGGCGGCCAGCTCAGGGCGCAGGGTTGCCAGGTCGTTTTCCCCTTCCGCCAGCTTACGGTTGGCGCAGACCGGACAGCCGCAGCCGTTTACCCTTGTCTTTACCTCCGCCTGCCACTCATGGCCCTTCTCGCAGCGCCACCACACCTTCCGGTGGCTGCCGGGGAGCACCTCGCTCGGGGTGAGCGCTCCGTTTCTGGTCGGGTGCCACTGGGCGGCCAGCTCCGGCCATAGCGTGGCAAAATCCGTCTCTCCCGGCCACGCCATGACGCCCCTGCAAAAGGGGCAGCCTGTGTGGTTGCTGGTCCTGCTCGTCACTTCTGCCTGCCACTCATGGCCTTTCCCACAGCGCCACCACACCTTCTTTTTACTTCCATAGCTCACCGTCTCAGGGGTAAGCGCTCCGTTTCGCTCAGAATTCCACTGCCGGAGCAGCTCCAGCTCCCCGGTTCGTTTACAGTAGTCGAACAGTGTTTCGCGCATGGTGTACTCCTCCGTTAGCGCGGCAGCGGGCAAAGGGAGTGAAAACGGTTTCCGCAGAAGCCGCCCCGCCGCCGCGGGCGTCCCCGGCCGTTGCCCAGGCGCCCACCGCCTCAGCCGCCCTTAACGTGGCGGGCAACCCGCTTGTCCTCGGTGCGGATATGTGTAATCAGTGTGCCCACCAGAGTGTTGAGGGTATGCAGGGATTTCACACTGGGCCCCTCCGCGCCGATCTGGTTGGCCGCCGCAGCCAATTCGCGCTTATACCCCTCGTGGAAGGTGTGGTGGGCGTTGTAGCCGGGGTATTTGCTTTGAAGCTGGAGCTGCTCCTCATCGCGGAAATGCTTGCTGACATAGCTGTTCAGAAACTGCACGGTTTCATTGATCTTGGTGCGTCCGGCCCCCTGGGCACAGGCGTCCATTAGGGCGTTGATGGCGTCAAAGAGCTGTCTGTGCTCACTGTCAATCAACTGGTTGCCGGTCAGCAGGTCCTGAGTCAATTCATAACGCATAGGTACAATCTTCCTTTCCAGTAAATCAAATCCATATAGGACTAGAGGATATTCTCTATACTTTTAAATCGTCCATCCGTTTCAAAAATTAACCCCTTCCAGGCAAATTCCGCAGTTCCAAAAATTTTTTCAAAAAGGACTTAATAATTCCAGCTTTGCACCGATCAAACAGATAGTGCAACGCACTGGAGGGCGGCGTCCTCAGTCCAAACCGCCGCCCTCCCTCCTCCAAATTTCAAACAGGCTGTCCCGGGCGGGGCTGCCCTGTCTGAAATAGATTCCGGGTCTGCGCGGCCTGCCCGGCCGGCTACGGGCTGCACTACCCACCACCCCTGCGGCCCGGGAGGAAGGAACCTCCCGGAGAACAATGTTAAGGAGAGTAAGACATCATGCGTATTCAGCACAATATCATGGCGATGAACGCCTACCGCAACTACGCCAACAACACCTCCGCCCTGTCCAAGAACCTGGAGAAGCTGTCCTCCGGCTACAAGATCAACCGCGCCGGTGACGACGCCGCCGGTCTGGCCATCTCCGAGAAGATGCGCGCCCAGATCACCGGCCTGGACAAGGCCCAGGACAACGCCAAGGACGGCATCTCCCTGGTGCAGACCGCCGAGGGCGCCCTGACCGAGGTCCACGACATGCTCAACCGCATGTATGAGCTGGCCGAGCAGTCCGCCAACGGCACCTTTGAGGACGGCACCGACCGCAAGCAGCTCCAGAAGGAGGTCAACCAGCTCAAGAGCGAGATCAACCGCATCGCCGACTCCGCCAACTTCAACGGCATCAAGCTGCTGGACGGCTCCATGTCCGCCAACGCCACTACCAAACTTACCAGTGCCGCTACTAACAGCAAGGCCGGCGTAGATCTGAACATTGTGGCCGACTCTGTGTATGATGCCACCGGAAAGCGGACTGAACTCGATTTTGGACTCTCTGTTACAACTAAAGCTAGTTCCGTCGGTGTCAGTGTTTCTGAAGATGGCACTGTCTTGATTACCGTGCAGGGTAAGGATAAGGACGGAATTACTGCCGAAGAGATCCAGGCCATGCTGGCAGATGCCAAGGCTACTAGCACCAGCGTTAGCGAGGATATGATGGATGCGGTGCGGAATGCTACGATTACCGGTACGGGCATCTCCGCTCCTACGAGTGCAGCCCAGGGTAATCAGTGGACTGATGTGAATACTATGAATAGTACTGTAACCGCTAACAAGGGCGAGTCTCTGGTTCTGCAGATCGGCGATACCTCCGACAGCTTCAACCAACTGCGGGTAGGCATCAAGGACTGCCACGTGGACGCTCTGGGCCTCACCGATATGAAGATCGGCGATCAGGACAGCGCTGCCAAGGCCCTGGACATGATCAAGAGCGCCATCAACTACGTCTCCGACGTCCGCGGCACCCTGGGCGCTACCCAGAACCGCCTGGACCACACCATCAACAACCTGTCCGTCATGCAGGAGAACATCCAGGATGCCGAGTCCACCAT